>NZ_DAISXZ010000010.1:0-13062 GCF_036825565.1 Tepidimonas sp.
AGCCGGCACGGGGGGGCGGCACGGCAAATCGGCTGCGTGGCGGCAGCGGCGCGTGCGCGCGAAGGGGATCAGGCGCGCGTCGTTGGCTTGCGCCAGGGCCAGGCCTCCCGGCGGCCGGTCTTGAGGGCGGCAGCCAGGCGGGCGTCGAAGGTGCTGCGGACAGCGAACATGGCGGTGAGTGTATCAAAGGCACCGGACGGGCCCGCGTTCTATGATGCGCGGTTGCCCTCACGCTTGGTACCCCGGTCCGTCTCACCCATGTCTGCCCCGCCGTCCCCGCCTCCGGCCGACCGCGCGATCCGCATCCGCGGCGCACGCACGCACAACCTGCGCAACCTGGACTTGGACATCCCCAAGCACGCGCTGGTCGTGATCACCGGGCTGTCCGGCTCCGGCAAATCCAGCCTGGCCTTCGACACCTTGTACGCCGAGGGCCAGCGCCGTTACGTCGAGAGCCTGTCGGCCTATGCGCGGCAGTTTCTGGAACGCATGGACAAGCCCGACGTGGACCTGATCGAGGGCCTGAGCCCCGCGATCGCGATCGAACAAAAGGCCACCAGCCACAACCCGCGCTCCACCGTGGGCACCGTGACCGAGATCCACGACTATCTGCGCCTGCTGTTCGCCCGCGCGGGCGTGCCCCACTGCCCGCAACACGACCTGCCGCTGCGCGCGCAGACGGTGAGCCAGATGGTGGATGCCTTGCTGGCCCTGCCGGCCGAGACGCGGCTGATGCTGCTGGCGCCGCTGCCTGCCGGGCAGGCGGACGATCCGGCCGCCGCGTTGCGGGGCTGGCAGGCCCAGGGTTATGTGCGCTTCCGCGTCGATGGCACGGTGGCCGAGGGTGACGAGGCCGCGGCCCTGCTGCGCCCGGGCGCGACGCTGGAGGTGGTCATCGACCGCCTGAAGGTGCGGGCCGACGCGCGCCAGCGGCTGGCCGAGAGTCTGGAAGCGGCGCTGCGCGTGGGCGATGGCAAGGCGCGGGCGCTGGACCTGGACACGCAGGTGCTGCACGCTTTCTCGGCACGCTACGCCTGCCCGGTGTGCGACCACACCCAGGCCACGCCCGAGCCGCGGCTGTTTTCCTTCAACGCGCCGCAAGGGGCCTGTCCGCGCTGCGACGGGCTGGGGCATGTGGAACTGTTTGACCCGGCGCGCGTGGTGGCATTTCCGGAGCTGAGCCTGGCCGGCGGCGCCATTAAGGGCTGGGACCGGCGCAACCCCCACTACTTCGCGCTGATCGAGAGCCTGGCGGCGCACTATGGATTCGACCCCGACACCCCGTGGCAGGACCTGCCCGAGACCGTGCGCCACGTGCTGCTGCACGGCAGCGGCAACGAGGCCATCGCCTTCCAGTACGGCGCCGACGGCGGACGGCGGGTGACCAAGCGCCACCCCTTCGAGGGCATCCTGCCCAATTTCGAGCGGCGCTGGCGCGACACCGACTCGCCCACCGTGCGCGAGGAGCTGGGCCGCTACCGCAGCACCCACGCCTGCCCGGGCTGCGGTGGCACCCGGCTGCGGCGCGAGGCGCTGCAGGTCTATCTGGGCGAGGGGGCGCAGCGCCGCCACATCCACGCCATCGGCCAGATGACGCTGGCCGAGGCGCTGGCGTACTTCGAGGGTTTGCAGTGGCAGGGTGCGCGTGCCGAGATCGCCGACAAGGTGGTGCGCGAGATCCGGTCCCGGCTGCGTTTTTTGAACGACGTGGGGCTGCCCTACCTGACACTGGCGCGCAGCGCGGACACCCTCTCCGGTGGCGAGGCGCAGCGCATCCGCCTGGCCAGCCAGATCGGATCGGGCCTGAGCGGCGTGATGTACGTGTTGGACGAACCCAGCATCGGCCTGCACCAGCGCGACAACGACCGCCTGATCGGCACCCTGCAGCGGCTGCGCGATCTGGGCAACACGGTCATCGTGGTGGAGCACGACGAGGACATGATGCGGGCAGCCGACCACCTGATCGACCTGGGGCCGGGCGCCGGTGTGCATGGCGGGCAGGTGTTGGCCCAGGGCCACTGGGAGGCGGTGGCGGCGGAGCCGGCCTCGCTGACGGGGCAGTATCTGTCGGGGCGGCGGCGCATTCCGGTGCCCGCGCGGCGCACACCGTGGCAGCCATCGCAACCCAGCGCCGCAGATGGCGCCGCACCGGCGTCCCAGCGCGCCAGCGGCTGGCCCGGCCGCGTGGACCGCACCGCCCCCCGGCAGCGCGATCCGGCGGCGCCGTCCACGGCAGCCCTGCGCTTGATCGGCGCGCGCGGGCACAACCTGCGCGATGTGACGGTGGCGTTTCCGGTCGGGCTGTTCACCTGCGTCACAGGCGTCAGCGGCTCGGGCAAATCCACCCTGGTCAACGACACGCTGCTGCGGGCGGTGGCGCGCCACCTCTACCGCAGCCACGACGAGCCGGAGCCGTTCGACGCCATCGAGGGGCTGGAGCACTTCGACAAGGTGATCGCCGTGGACCAAAGCCCCATCGGCCGCACGCCCCGTTCCAACCCGGCCACCTACACCGGCCTGTTCACCGCCATCCGCGAGTTGATGGCCGAAACGCCCGCCGCACGCGAGCGTGGCTACGGCCCGGGGCGCTTCAGCTTCAACGTCGCGGGCGGGCGCTGCGAGGCCTGCCAGGGCGACGGCGTGGTCAAGGTGGAGATGCACTTTCTGCCCGATGTGTATGTGCCGTGCGACGTCTGCGGCGGCGCACGCTACAACCGCGAGACGCTGGAGGTGCGCTACAAGGGGCGCAACATCGCCGAGATCCTGGACCTGACCGTGGAGCAGGCCCACGCCTTTTTTGGCGCCGTGCCGGCCCTGCAGCGCAAACTGCAGACACTGCTGGACGTGGGGCTGGGCTACCTGCGGCTGGGCCAGAGCGCCACCACCCTCTCTGGCGGCGAGGCGCAGCGCGTCAAGCTCGCGCAGGAGCTGTCCAAGCGCGACACCGGGCGCACGCTCTACATCCTGGACGAGCCGACCACGGGGCTGCACTTCGGGGACATCGAACTGCTGCTGCGCGTGCTGCATCAGTTGCGCGACGCGGGCAACACCATCGTCGTCATCGAGCACAACCTGGACGTCATCAAGACGGCCGACTGGGTCATCGACATGGGGCCCGAGGGCGGTGCGGGCGGCGGCACGGTGGTGGCCTGCGGCACGCCCGAGGCCGTCGCCGGCCATCCCGACAGCCACACCGGGCGCTATCTGGCCCGGGTGCTGGGGCGCGGGTGACCACGTCAGTGGCGGTAGGCCAGGCCGATTTGGGCGCTCCAGACCTGACGGGCACCGACGAGCGGGCTACGTCCCGCCGCCCCCACCAGCCGCGACACGCCGACGCCCCCGTGCACCACCCAGTCGCGGTCCAGCGCGGACACCAGCCGCCAGTCGAGCTGCACCGCCTCGGCGCTGGCACTCGGCTCGTAGGGTCGCCGGCCGACGCGGGCGGCGGCCGCCGGCGACAGGCCATAGACGGTGCGCAGGTAGGTAGTATTGCCGGCGCGGATGCTGCCGCCGAGGTCCCAGTGTGTGCGCGCCGACACGGGATACCGATAGCTAAGCCCTGCCGACACCTGCGCACCACCGGCCCGGCCCAACAGATCCTGGCTGCCCCCCAGGGACAGACTCCAGCGTGGCGCCGGCGCGTAGCCCAGCGACAGCCAGCCGCGCAGGGTGCCGCGCACGGGTGGCGCCCCTCGCAACAGGGGATCGTCCTCGTCCGCCTCGCGCCCCTCGTCCCAGCGCAGGGCCGCACTCAGCGACGCATTCGACCGCCTGACGAGGGTGGTGCTCAGCCCGGCGTCGACCAGCGCCTCGCGTCCAACCCCCCACAGCGTGGCCGCTCCCCCGCTGGACAGGCGAAAACGCCCCACCCACAGCCCCCACACCGGCTGCAGGGTCGAGGTTCGCGCGGACTGCCCGACCGGGTCGCGTCCGTCCACCAGCGCCGCACCGATCACATAGCCCTGCACGGTGCGTGGGGGCGGCTCGGGCGGGGCCGCATCGGGGGCCGCTTGCGCGGCCACCGCCGCCGGCAGCGCAGCGGCGGCCAGCGCGCACAGGCGCCACCTCACGCCACACACGAGTCGAGGCGGTGCTGGCATCTGGCAAGCTCCTGGGCAGGTGTCTTTGCTGGCATCATAGGGCGGACCCCGTCGGGGCACCAACTCCGCCGGGGCCCTGACGACCAGGATGGCAACGCAACGACAGACGGATGGCGCACATGGGTGGTTTCGACTTCGATCTTTTCGTCATCGGTGGCGGCAGCGGCGGCGTGCGTGCCGCGCGCATGGCGGCGCAGCGCGGCGTGCGCGTCGCGCTGGCCGAGGCCCAGGGCCTGGACGGACTGGGCGGCACCTGCGTCAACGTGGGCTGCATCCCCAAAAAACTCTACAGCTACGCGGCCCACTACGCCGAAGCCTTCGAGGAGGCGCGCGGCTACGGCTGGCAAATCGGCGCTGCGGCGCTGGACTGGGCCGAGCTCAAGCGCCGGCGCGCCGCCGAAATCGCCCGCCTGAACGGGGTGTACGACCGGCTTCTGCGCAGCAGCGGGGTCACCGTGCTGAGCGGCTGGGCCCGGCTGCGCGACGCCCACACCATCGAGCTGGCCACGCTGAACGCCGACGGCACCCCGGGGCACCAGACGTGGCGCGCCGAGCGCATCCTGATCGCGACCGGCGGCACCCCGCATGTGCCGCATTTTCACGGGCGCGAGCATGTCATCACGTCCAACGAGGTGTTCGACCTCGACCCCTTCCCCCAGCGGCTGGTGGTGGTCGGCGGCGGCTACATCGCGTGCGAGTTCGCCTCCATCTTCAACGGCCTGGGGGCGCAGGTGACGCAGTTGTACCGCGGCGAGCAGATCCTGCGTGGCTTCGACGACGAGGTCCGGCATTTTCTGGCCGGCGAGATGCGCAAAAAAGGGGTGGATCTGCGCCTGCAAACCGGCGTGGTGGCCGTGCACCGCGAAGCGGACGGCCTGCACGCGGTGCTGGAAGATGGCAACCGGCTGGTGGCCGATGCCATTCTGTACGCGACCGGGCGGGTGCCCAATGTCCGGGGACTGGGGTTGGAGGCGCTGGGCGTCGCCCAGGGGGCGCAGGGGGCCATCGTGGTGGACGAGCACTACCGCACCAACGTCCCCAGCGTATACGCGCTGGGGGACGTGACCGCGCGGGTGCAGCTCACCCCGGTGGCGCTGGCCGAGGCCATGGCGCTGGTCGATCACCTGTACGGGCCGGCCCCGGGGGCCGCCCCGCGCAGCGCACACTACGATCTGATCCCGACCGCCGTGTTCACCGCGCCCAACGTGGGCACGGTGGGATTGACCGAGGCGCAGGCCCGCGAGCGGTATGGGCGCTTGCGCATTTACCGCAGCGAGTTCCGCGCCCTGCGCCACACGCTCAGCGGCAGCGAGGAGCGCACCCTGGTCAAGCTCGTGGTGGACGACGCCTCCGACCGGGTGGTGGGCCTGCACCTGGTCGGGCCGGACGCGGGCGAAATCGTGCAGGGCTTTGCCGTGGCGCTGCGCTGCGGGGCCACCAAAGCCCAGTTCGACGCCACGCTGGGCATCCACCCGACGATCGCCGAGGAGTTGGTCACCCTGCGCGAACCGGTGTCCAGAGGATGAGCGCCACGGCCGGCAGCGTGTGCAGCCACAGCATGGGCACCAGCCAACGCGCGTAGTCGCGCCCCCCGGACGCCCAGGCCACCGCGCTTTTGCTGGCAGCATGGACCAGCAAGGCCAGCGCCAGCGTCCAGACCAGCCGGTCGGGCGCACCGGAGGCCGGCGGCGTGCCTTGCACGAAGATGGCCGCCAGCGCCGCATGCAGGTCGAACAGCGCCGCGGCGATCACCGCCATCTGCAACAGCGTCGCCACGCACGACAGCAAGCCCGCACCGGCCATCAACCGCGCACCGGCGCGACCCTCGCGCACGGCCAGCCCGGAGCTGGCGATGGTGGCGGTACTGGAGACAAATCCAGCGGCCAGCGACGACAAGGCGATCGCCTCCCGCGCAGCGAGCAGCCGCTGGCTCAGATGCGCCAGCGACTGGATGGCCAGCAGGAGCGCCAGCAACCGGGTGAGTTGGTAGGGGTTGAGCCCCTCGCCGGCCACGGTGCGATCGGGCATCAACGGCAGCGCGATCAGGACGATCGCCGCCAGAATGATCCCGTCGCGCACCTCGTACGGCCGCAGCCACTGCCGGGCAAAGCGGTGCAGACGCTCGCGCGCGGCCAGCACGCCCGTCAGCCCCACCGCCACGGCCGCCGCCAGGGGCAGGCTCCAGGCGCACAGCACCCCGATCAGGTAGGTCAGAAACAGGGCGATTTCGGTGGTCGCGCCCGGATCGGGGGAGCGGTCGCGCCAGTGCGACACCACGGCCAAACCCGCCACCAGCAGCGCCCCGACCGGCACCAGCCCGACGCTGCCCGTCAGCGCGGCCGCAGCACCCAGCACGCACACCAGCGCGAAGGTGCGGATGCCCGCAAACACCCGCGTCGCGCCCCGCCCCTTGCGGCGCTCGCGTTCCAGCCCGACCAGCAAGCCGCACCCCAGCGCCGCCGCCAGGGCGCGGGCCGCACCGGACACCTCGGTCACCGCCACGGAATCGACCATTTGCGCGCGTGCTCTCCTGTGCAACCGCTTCCGGCCCGCGACAATCGCACCATGGACCGAAACCCCGAAACCCCTGCCTTCGTCGCCCCGCAAGCCTTCACCGACCCCGACGCCGCCGTGGCGCAGGTGCGCCGGCTCTACGACGCCGCGGTGGGCTTTCTGCGGGAGGCCTTGGCCGATTATGTACGCACCCCCCTGGCGCCGGATACCGCATTGACCCGGGTGCGGGCCACCTACCCCTTCGTGCGCGTACGCACACAGCGGGCCATGGCGCCGATACGCCCCGGGACCGGCGGGCGGCTGAGCTATGGCTTCGTGGCCGGCCCGGGCCGTTACGAAACCACGCTGACCCGCCCCGACCTGTTTGCGGATTACTGGCGCGAGCAGTTTCGCCTGTTGCTGGACAACCACGGCACGCCGTTGGAAATCGGCCTGGGCAGCGAACCCATCCCTGTGCACTTCGCGCTGGGGGAGGACGCCCACTTCGAGGGCGAGCTGGACGCCCTGCACCGCGCCCGCCTGGGCGAGGTGTTCGATCTGCCCGACCTGACCGCGATGGACGACGGCATCGCCAACGGCACGCACACCCCGCCGCCGGGCGCCCCCCAACCGCTGGCGCTGTTCACCGGCGCGCGCATCGACTATTCGCTGCAGCGACTGCGCCACTACAGCGGCACCTCGCCGGCGTGGTTTCAGAACTTCGTGCTGTTCACCAACTACGGCTTTTATGTCGATGAGTTCGTGCGCCTGGGGCTGGCGGAGATGCAGCGCCCGGACAGCGATTGCGTCGCATTCGTGGAGCCGGGCAACGTCGTCACCTGGCGGGCGGGCCTGCCGGCGGCGGAACGCGCGGCACTCGCAGGCCCCGAAGGCGGCCCGCCCCCGCGCTTGCCCCAAATGCCGGCCTACCACCTGGTGCGCGCCGACCGCAGTGGCATCACGCTGGTCAACATCGGCGTGGGGCCGAGCAACGCCAAGACCGCCACCGACCACATCGCCGTGCTGCGCCCGCACGCCTGGCTGATGCTGGGCCACTGCGCCGGGCTGCGCACCAGCCAGCAGTTGGGGGACTATGTGCTGGCCCACGCCTACGTGCGCGAGGACCATGTGCTGGACGAAGAGCTGCCACTGTGGGTGCCCATCCCGGCACTCGCCGAAATCCAGCAGGCGCTCGAAGCCGCGGTGGCCGACGTCACCGGGCTGCAGGGCGCCGCACTCAAGCGCGTGCTGCGCACCGGCACGGTGGCGAGCACCGACAACCGCAACTGGGAGCTGCTGCCGGACAACCTGCCGCAGCGGCGCTTCTCGCAATCACGGGCCGTGGCGCTGGACATGGAATCGGCCACCATCGCGGCCAACGGTTTTCGCTTCCGGGTGCCGTACGGCACGCTGCTGTGCGTCAGCGACAAGCCGCTGCACGGCGCCATCAAGCTGCCCGGCATGGCCGACCGCTTCTACCGCGAGCGCGTCGATCAGCACCTGCGCATCGGCCTGCGCGCCATCGAGCGGCTGCGCGCGGCGGGCGTGGACCAGCTGCACAGCCGCAAGCTGCGCAGCTTTGCCGAAGTGGCATTCCAATGACGGGGGAGGGACGGCAACGCCGGCCCGGCGGCGCCGTCAGGGCCGCCACGTCCCCATCGCCTCGCCCATGCGCACCGGGCGGCCTGGCGCCCAGTCCGCCGCCAAGGCAGCGACACCCGGCGGGAACAGCGCCACCACGGTCGAGCCGAGCAGAAAACGCCCCATCTCCGCCCCCTGCGCCAGGGCGATCTCGCGGTCGTCGTAATCCCAGCGCTGTGCGATACCCGGACGCGGCGGATTGACGACGCCGTGCCAAACGGTGGCCATACTGCCGACGATCGTCGCCCCCACCAGCACCAGCACGAACGGAAAGCGCCGCCCGTCGGGGCGTTGCCCCTCGAACAGGCACACCACGCGCTCGTTGCGCGCGAACAGCCCCGGCACCCCGCGCGCCGTCACCGGGTTGACCGAATACAGCGACCCCGGCACGTGCACCATGCGCTGCAGCCGCCCCGCGCACGGCATGTGGATGCGGTGGTAGTCGCGCGGACTCAGGTACAGCGTGGCGAACGTCCCGTCGGCAAACGCCGCCGCCAGCGCCGCGTCGCCGCCCAGCAGCGCCGCCACCGTGTAGCCGTGCCCCTTGGCCTGTAGGATGCGGTCGCGCTCGATCGCGCCGCACTGGCTGATCGACCCATCCACCGGGCAGACCAGGTCGGCCACCGCCAGCGGCCGCGCATCCGGGCGCAGCGCGCGCGTGAAAAAGTCGTTGAACGTCGCGTACGCGGCCGGGTCGGGCTGCGCCGCTTCAGCCATGTCCACGCGGTAGCGCGCGATGAAGCGGCGGATCGCCGCCTGCGTCACCGGCCCGAGCGGCCGGCGCGCCAGCGCCCCGGCCAGCTCGGTCAGCGCGCGCTTGGGCAGGGCGTGTTGGAGAGCAAGGAACAAAGATTCGGAAAAGGGTCTGGGCATGGGGAGAAACCGACGCCCCCCGCGCCCCTCCGCACAGCGAGCACAGACGTAGCAAAGGGGGCCGAATGCGCCTTGTCGAACGCCGGGTCAAAAAGTGATGCTAGCACTGTCGGCAAACTGCCCCTGGAAAGGTCTCACCGATCAGATCAGTTCGGCCTCGATCCAGTCCCACCGCCGATCCTTGACCATCACGAAGCGGCAGCGCCCACCAGAAAGGCTGGCCCAGAGGCCGCCGATCATCCGGTCATCCTCGGCGCTGGCCCAGCGGTCCGCGCCCTTGTACTCCACCGCCAGAACCGGGCCGGGCTGGCCGGCATCGCCCGGCAGCTGGCACAGAAAGTCCGGGTAGAAGCGCCCGTCGGCTTTTTGCAAGAAAAACGAACAGCCTTCGCGCCGAACGAGGTTGCGCACCCAGAACTGAATGCGGCCCTGCTGCGCCCACATGTCCAGCTGGCAGGCGCACTCGAACTCCTCCTTGCTGTCGAAGTCGCCGATGCGGCCGTAAAAATGCTTGCGGAAGTCGAAGTGGCCATAGGGTGACGTTCGCCCGTCGTAATCCCGGCTGGGAGCATAGACCTGCGCATGGAACTCGAAGGCGTATTGATCGGTCACCGCCACTCGTTCTGCCGCGCCCTCGCCGAACAGCGTCTGCTGGTAGGCCCGCCCCACCGCCTGCCGGCGCAGTCCGCGGATGCGTGCTTCCAGCAGATTGCGGATCAAAAACTTCTGTAAGTTCGCGCGCGCCAACGTGAAGCCCTCCCGGCGCAGCAGCTCGGTGAGCCACTTGGCTACGAACGCCTGCTTGCTTGCATGGGTAAGCGTCGGCTCCGGCAGGTTGCGGCACAGCCAAGCAGCCAGGCGCACCTCGTCCCAGTGTTCGGGCCGATAGGCCAGCCCCAGATCGCGCTGCAGCTCGGGCAGAAAACGCGAGACGACGCGTCCGCCCTCATCGATGTCGATCTCACCCCCCTCCGAGACTTTCAAGGCCGCGCCTAGGGCCTGCAGATCGTCGGGCGTTGGCGCGGCATCGTAGGGCGAGAGGTCCCAGGGATAGTCCAGCACCTCCGGGTCGTCGAAAAGCTGCAGCTCACCTTGCACGCGCAAGGCCAGCTGCGGTACGCAAAAGCGCTCGCCCCGCTCGGCCGGCGTCTGGAAGAACTCGATCGCCGTGGTACGGCTGACTTCGGCAGCTTGTTCAATTGCTGCAGCCGCCGCTGCGGACGTGACCGCCGCCTTCAGCGCCTCGGCCTCGTCTGCCGTCAGCGGCGCGGTGATCGTCAACGTCTGGCCCTTGACGTCCCAGCTCACCTTGTCGCGCACCGGCTTGGGCACTTGCTTGAAATCCGGCTTTTCCGGCAGCGTGACCGCAACCGGGTGCACCACCACGCGGCCCGCATGGCCATCCAGGTCCAGCCGCGCCTGCTGCGGCCGCGCGGCGGTGACGAACTCGCGCACCTCCCGCCGATCGAAGCCCGCGCCTTCCACCAGCCGGTCGCGCAGGGCGCTGGCCGTCTCGGCAAAGCTCTTCGACACCACGAAGGCGTAAGACTGGTTCAGCGCCTTGGCCTGCCGCTGGCGGGCGCTGGGTTGGCGCAACACGCGCCCGAGCAATTGCTCCACCGCCGTGGCTGACTTGAGCTCGGCCATGCTCACCAGAATGTAGGCAAACGGGCAGTCCCAACCCTCGGCCAGCGCCTTCTGGGTGATGACGAACTTCACCGGACAGGCCGCGTCGGCAATGCCCAGCTTGTAGTCGGCGTCGAGTTTCTCCAGCCCCTTCTCCTCGCCGGTGGCCGCCACGATTTCGCTCGCCGGGATGCCGTGGTTGGCGATCAGCTCGTTCTTCACGCGCTCCACGTCCAGGGTCTCTACCCCCGCGCGGCGCGGCTCGGCCTGGATCAGCACCAAGGGGCGCAGATAAGGGGCGCCGGCTCGGCGTTCTTCGTCTGCGAGCTTGTGCAGGGCCTCACGCCGGGCTATCGCATCGGCCAGGCACTGCTGCCAGTTGGGCTCGGTTTCCAGCACCACCGGCAGCTTGATCATCTCCTCCGCCTTCAACTCGGCGGCCGAGACGCTGTGCAGCACGTTGCTCGGCGTGCGCGTGAGATCCGGCGTGGCGGTCAGCTCCATGATGCCGCTGGGGCGCAGCCGCGCCAGCATGTCGAAGGCGAGCTCGGTGCGGCTGTTGTGCGCCTCATCAACGACGACGAAGGGCCGGCGCAACCTCAGCACGTTGGCAAGCGAATACGGTATCGTGCGCTCGGCTCCTTCACCCTCGGTCAGGAGCGCCTCGCGCTGTGCCGGCGAGAGGTGGTCGAAATGGTGCATCAACGCGCCGCTGCTCTGATACACCTTGCGTGATTCCTCGTCCTCCACTTGGAACGCCTGCCGGGTGGCGACGATGATCGTGGTCGAGGTGTCGAGCGTGGCGCGGGTCACGCTCTTGGCCTCTTCCAAATCCAGCACCGTCACCGGGCCAGCTTCGCGCAGCGCCGCGTGATACGGATGCTGGCGGTCTTTGAGCGCCTTCAGCGTTTGCTCGCGGATGGGCTTGCTGGGCACCAGCCACAGGATCACGCTGTGCTCCGTGCGCAAGAGATGCGTGTTGACCAACGCCACGCTCTTGGCCGCCAGCCAAGTCTTGCCGCCGCCCGTGGGCACGCGCAGGCAAAAGTACGGCATGTCGGGTGGAAAGCCCGCCAGCGGGTGATACGGGTTGCCGAATCCCCACAGGCGCTCGGTCGTGGCGGTGAAGGCCACGGAGGGCGAGGGCAACGCGTGACAGGCCTGAAAATAGGCTGCCACACTGTCGAGCACCTGCTGCTGGTAGGTCTTCGGCGCGAAGGTCGTCATGGCCTGCCCTCGGGCGTGGTGGCGGTCGTCGCGCCCTCGTTCGGCTGCGGCCGGATGCGTTGCAGAACGCCATTACGCATGACGATAAGCTCGGTCCCCGTCTGCGCCGCCAGCTCGCGCGCCCGCCGCGCCGCCCGCAGCAGGGCCGGCAACGAACCCCGCAAATCCGCGCTCTTGGCCTGATCGATCGTCTTGCCGTTCATCGTTCGCTCCAGTCCAGCAATACCGGCAACTCGCCCGAGTTGTCATACAAGGCCCAGGCATCGACCGCCGGCGCGTAGTGTTGACGAAAATTGGCCAGCCCGGCCTCGAAACGGCGCCGGATCACCGGCTCTGGAATGTCATGGCCGCCCTGCCGCACGCGCTGCTGAACCCGCGCCACCGCTTCGTCAACGTCGTTGAGCTGAAGAAAGATCAGCTCCACCCAATAGCCTGCCTGCCGCCACCGCCGGACGTGACGCAGATACGCCCGGCCCGACAGGGTCGTCTCGAATGCAAAGCTGCGCCCTGCCCGGAAATGCCGCTCCAGCTCCTCCAGCATCAGCCGCCCGGCCTGTACGGCGGCCGTCTGCGGCGCAAAGGGGGCGAGCCCTGCGGCGATCAAATCAGCATTGACAAATACCGGGCAGCTTGCCTCGTTGGGCAGAAACTCGCGCGCAAACGTCGTCTTCCCTGCGCCATTGGGCCCGGCGATGATGATGACCTTGCGCTGCGGCCCCATGCTCACACCTCCAGCGCATAAGGCGTTTGCTTGAAGGTGATGCCCTCGCGTGCTGCGCGGCTCCCCATGCGGTTGGCAGCGGCGTAGATTACTTTGGGGCCGGCGAATTTCGGCAGCACATCGAACACCGGGCCGGTGAGCACGTTGCCGCCAGCGACAGAGCGGTCCTTGAGGATGCCGTTGTAGAGCAGGTAGATCGCGCGGCCCTCGTGCACGCCCAAGAGCGGCGTATCGGCGGTGCCCGTAAAGCCCGTGCCGGTTTCGGCGAACCAGACGAACTCGGCCAGTTGAGCAAAGGTCACGTCGCGGCGGATCTGGCCGTCCGCATCGAACAGAGGCTCAGTCGAGAGGCGGCAGAACTGGAAGCCGCCGCCCAAGCCC
>NZ_DAISXZ010000010.1:13162-40521 GCF_036825565.1 Tepidimonas sp.
TCGCGCAGAAACTGCCGCAACAGCACGAGGCGCGGGTACATCATGCACAGCCAGCGGTCGTGCCGATCCAGCGTCTCGCCTTCCTTGCCCACCACCTCACCCAGCCAGCGACGAATCTCCGGGCTGTTGACGTTGTCGTTGTACACCCAGCCTTCGTTGCCGGTGTTGTAGGGCGGGTCGATGTAGATGCACTTGACTTGCCCGGCGTAGCGCGGCAAGAGGGCCTTCAAGGCGTGCAGGTTGTCGCCCTGCACGATGAGGTTGCCGCTGTCGGCAGCGCCGCAAGAAAACTCCGGCACCGGCTCCAAGAGGCGAAAGGGCACTTCCTTGTGGTGTTTGACGACGGCTTCTTTGCCGATCCAGTTCAGTGTGGGCATGTGGCCTCGGGACCTCCGCCCCGGAGTCTAGCAATCGGAAGCAGCGGGCCTTGGCACAACCCACCGATGGCCGAGGCTTTGTGGCAGACCGACGGGCAGCCTGAGACCGTCCGATGGCGCTTTCGGTCGGGCCGGCGTGCTGACGCGCGACTGAACGCCCCGCATCCCGCCTCACCCCCTGAAAGGATCGACCACCCGCAGCCGGCCACCGAACCGCTGGCCGTGCTGCAGATCCTCGGTCAGCAGGGTGCCGGCGCCGCTTTGCAGCGCGCTGGCGACGATCAGCGCGTCGTACCATGCCAGGCCGTGACGCGCCGCGAGGTCGAGCGCGAGGTCGTGCTCCGCCTCGGTCAGCGGCGCCACGCGGCAGCAGGCGCGCACGGCGGCCAGCCACGCCTGGATCTCCGCCCACGGCAGCACCAGCTTGCGCCGCGCCACGGCCACCGCCTCGTTGAGCACCTGCACCGACACGATGCCCCCGGCGGCCACGAGCGCCTCGGCGATGTCGGCCTTGCGCGTGTCGGCCGACAGCAGGTAGAAGAGGACGTTGGTGTCCAGAAACGCGTCAGGCACGCTCCTGAGCCTGCTCGCGGTCGACGCGGAAGTCCGCCGGCACGCGGCCCCGCAGCCGCCGCAGCGCCCGCAGGGCTGCCGGCACCTCGGCGGGGCGCACCGCCCAGCGGTCGCGCTGCAGCGCGACGATCTCGACCTCGTCGCCCTCCCGCAAGCCCAGCTCGCGCACGACCGCGGCCGGCAGGCGCACGGCCAGACTGTTGCCCCAGCGGGCGATCTGCATGACGCTCTCCGCTCTTTCGCCAATGGATATACAGGAATATCCATCGGGGACAAGACCGTAAGACGGGTCTGCCGCTGACGCCGACGTGCCGGCCGGAACCTATCCGCCACGGCACAATGCATCCATGGCCGAAACGTTGCTGCACATCGACGGGCTGACCAAGCGCTACGGCGGGCGCGCCGTGGTGGAGGATCTGTCGTTGGCGATCGCGGCGGGCGAGTGCGTCGGGCTGCTCGGGCCGAATGGGGCGGGCAAGACGACCACGTTGCGCATGGTGCTGGGGCAGGTGGCGCCGGACGCCGGTTCGGTGCGGGTCTTCGGGCTGCCGATGCCGCAGCAGGCCCGCGCGATCAAGGCGCGGCTGGGCGTGGTGGCGCAGTTCGACACGCTGGATCCGGACTTCACCTGCGCCGAAAACCTTCTCGTCTACGGGCGCTACTTCGGGCTGCCGCAAACGTCGCTGCGCGCGCGCATGGGGCCGCTGCTGGAGTTTGCGGCGCTTTCGCACAAAGCCGATGCGCGCCCGGGGGAACTGTCGGGCGGGATGCGGCGGCGCCTGAGCCTGGCCCGGGCGCTGGTCAACGACCCGGCGCTGCTGCTGCTGGACGAGCCGACCACCGGGCTGGACCCGCAGGCGCGCCACCTGATGTGGGAGCGGCTGCAGCGCCTGCTGCAGCAGGGCAAGAGCATCCTGCTGACGACGCATTTCATGGACGAGGCCGAACGGCTGTGCCACCGGTTGGTGATCGTCGATCGCGGCCGGCGCATCGCCGAAGGGGCCCCGCGCGCGCTGATCGCGCAGCATTTGGAGCCGGAGGTGATCGAGCTGTACGGCGAGCAGGGCCAGCCGGACGTGGCGGCGCTGTTGGACGACGAGACGCGCGCGCTGGCGGGCCGCATCGAGACGCACGGCGAGACGACCTTCCTCTACACGCGCGACGCGCGCCCGCTGCTGGCGCGGCTGGCCGGCCGGCCGCAACTGCGGCTGCTGCACCGGCCGGCCAACCTGGAGGATCTGTTCCTGCGCCTGACCGGCCGGCAGATCCGCGCCGAAGGATGAACCCCGATGCGCGACGCCTTCAACCCCGCCTTCTGGGCCCCGCCGCGGCCGAGCGGGCGCTTCGTGGCCGTCTGGCGGCGCAACCTGCTGGTCTGGCGCAAGCTGGCGATCCCGAGCCTGGTCGGCAACATCGCCGAGCCGTTGATCTGGCTGGTGGCGTTCGGCTACGGCATGGGCGCGCTGGTCGGCAGCGTGACGCTGCCCCTGCCCGGCGGCGGCGCGCAAACCGTGCCCTACCTGGTGTTCCTGGCCAGCGGCAGCGTCTGCATGAGCACGATGAACGCCGCCACCTTCGAGGCGCTGTATTCGGCGTTTTCGCGCATGCACGTGCAGCGCACCTGGGACGGCATCCTCAACGCCCCGGTGACGCTGGACGACATCGCGCTGGCCGAGATGCTGTGGGCGGCGTTCAAGGCCCTGTTCACCGCCACCGCCATCCTGCTGGTGATGCTGCTGCTGGGCATCGGCCACAGCCCAAAGCTCGTGCTGGCGTGGGCGGTGCTGGCGCTGGCCGGCGTGACGTTTGCGAGTCTGGCGCTGGTCTTCAATGCCCTGGCCAAGGGCTACGACTTTTTCACCTACTACTTCACGCTGTTCCTGACGCCGATGATGTTCGTCTCGGGCGTGTTCTTCCCGCGCGAGCAGCTGCCGGGCTGGGTGCAGGCGGTCGGCGAAGCGCTGCCGCTGACGCACGCGGTGCAGCTGGTGCGGCCGCTGTTTCTGGACCACTGGCCGGCCGAGGCGGCGCGGCACCTGGCGGTGCTGGCCGGCTATGCGCTCGCGGCGTTCTGGCTGGCGCTGGCGCTGACGCGGCGGCGCTTTGCGCGCTGAGCGTCGGCCAGCACCTGCTGCAGCGCGGCGCGCTCGATCGGCTTGGCCAGAAAGCCGTCCATGCCGGCCGCCAGGCAGCGCTGGCGGTCCTCGCCGAAGGCGTTGGCGGTCAGCGCGACGATGCGCAGCGGCGCGCGGCCCGGCTGCGCGGCCTCCCAGCGGCGCAGCGCCTCGGTGGCCTGCAAGCCGTCCATCTCCGGCATCTGCATATCCATCAGCACGAGGTCGAAGGCGCGTTGCTGCGCCAGCGCCACCGCGGCACGGCCGTCGTCGGCGAAGGTGACGCGGTGGCCGGCGCGCGTCAGCAGCGCCTCGATCACGCGGCGGTTGACCGGATGGTCCTCCGCCACCAGGATGTCCAGCGGCAGCACGGCCCCGGCCTCCTCGTCGGCGGGCACCGGCGCCGCGCTCGGCGGGGCGGCGGCGTCCTGGGCCGGCTCGGCCGGCGCCAGCGGCAGCGTGACGGTGAAGGTGCTGCCGTGCCCCGGCGTGCTCTGCACGGTGAGCGCACCGCCCATGCGCTGCACCAGCTCGCGGCTGATCGCCAGCCCCAGCCCGGTGCCGCCGTAGCGGCGGTTGGCAGCACCCTCCCCCTGCACGAAGGGATCGAAGATGCGCGCCAGCTGCGCCGGCGGGATGCCGATGCCGGTGTCGTGCACCACCCATTCGGTGCGCCAGCGGCCGTCCGGCTGCGGCTCGGCGCGCACCGCCAGCGTCACGCCGCCGCGGTCGGTGAACTTGATGGCGTTGCCGACCAGGTTGAACAGCACCTGGCGCAGCCGCGTGGCGTCGCCGCGCATGCGCGGCGGCAGCGCCTCGCCGCCCTGCACCGTCAGCATCAGGCCCTTCAGGCGTGCGGAGGCCTGCATTGCGCCTTCGATGTCGCGCAGCAGCGCGCGCGGATCGAACGCCTCGTCGCGCAGCTCCAGCCGGCCGGCCTCGATCTTGGACAGATCCAGGATGTCGTTGACGATGTCGATCAAGTGCCGCGCCGCGCCCAACGCGGTGGTCAGCGTCTCGCGCAGCGTCGGCTCGGCGGTGTGGTCCAGCGCCAGCTCCAGCATGCCGACCACACCGCTCAAGGGCGTGCGGATCTCGTGGCTCATATTGGCCAGAAACTGCCCGCGCGCGACGTTGGCGGCCTCGGCGCGCGCGCGCAGCTCCTCGGTTTGCTCGTGCTGGCGGCAAGCGCGGCAGGCCAGCGCCAGGCGCTGCCAGATCGGCAGCAGCGCACGCTCCACATCGTCGTCCACCGGCTGCGAGCGCAGCCACGCGATCCAGCCAAAGTCTGGCAGCGCGGCGCGCTGCCAGACACCGCCGTCGTGCGCCGGCCGCGCCTGGCCCAACGCCGGCACCGGCCAGTCCTGTAGCGGCGGCAGGTGCTCGCGCACGCGCGCCGGGTAGACCAGCACCGACGCCGCGTCGCCCTCCCACACCGCGCCGGCGCGCGCACCCAGGAGTTTGAGCGCCGTCGGCACGAAGCGGCGAAGCATCGGCTCCAGGTGCAGGTCCTGCCCGATCGACAGCGCCAGCTCGTACTGCAGCGAGACGATCGCCAGATTGCGGCGCAGCAGCTGTTCAGGCATCGGCGTCGGCGGCCAGCGCGGCCAGCACGATGGTCTTGTTGTAGAACTCCAGACAGGTGTCGCCGCCGTTGGCCACCTCGCCCAGCGTCAGCACGCCAGCCAGCGCACGGTCGCCGATGACGGCACGGATGGCGGCCAGCTCCTCGCCGAAGCGCTGCTCCAGGTACAGCACGCGGCTGATGCAGTCGGCCACCAGCACCGGCCCGCGCGTGGCGGCCAGCGCCTGCGCGCCGCGCGCCGCCGCCTGCACCAGCGCCTGCGGGTCGCCGCGCAGCAGATGCACCAGGCTGTACGGCGGCACGTCGCCAACGCAGCGCAGCCCGCTGCCTTCGATGGTGATCGGGTCGCGCACCACCAGCCGGCCATCGGGCGTGTCCAACCCGAACGGGTAGCCCTTGGCGACGTCGAAGAAGCCTTCCGGCGCCGGGTCGCGCCCAGCGTCGCTGCGCACCGCGTCGCGGTAGACCTCGTAGGCCGGGCGGTGGTCGAGCGATTCGATCACCGGGCCGTGGCCGCCGGTGACGACGAACGGGCCGGCCAGCGGCTGCCAGCCGTGGTCCACGCCCAGCGCCAGCCGCTCGCGCAACAGCACCAGCTGCAGCGCATCGGCGCGCAGCCCCTCACGGCTGAACAGGCACGGGCGCGGCTGGAAGCTGAGGCTGCCGGCCCCGCCGCCGAAGTAGGTGACATCGCTGCCGAACTGGTCGTACACCGCATCCAGCGCCGCGGCGATGCGCGGTGCAAGCCCGTCGACCCAAACCATCACGGCGGCCACGCCGTCCGGCGCCGGCAGCGCCTTCGCCAGCGCCGCCGCGGCGTCGGTGTCGTCGCGCGACAGGCCGTCGACGTGCACGACCTCGAAGGCGCTGGGCCAGCCGACGACGACGTAGCCACGCTCGTGGTTGTCGCCGCCGTGGATCAGCTGCGGGAACACGCCGCCGGCCGCCGGCACCGGCAGCTGCGCCAGCCACGCATCGACGTCTGCCGGCGCGAGGCCGTTGGCATCGGCCGCCCAGACGATCAGGCCGCGCGCACCCCTCGCCAGCGCTTCGGCGGCCAGCCGCTGCACGGCAGCCGGCGTGGGGTCGGGGGTAAAGGCAACGAAGGGTTCGGTCAGCATGGCAGGGGGTGCTGGTTGAGGGATTTTTAGCGAATTCTAGGTTGGCTGTCGCATTTTTTTCGCGAATGGACCGACCCCGCCACGCCGCCCTGTCAGGCCACGGCAGCCGGCGCGCGTTCGTGCAGGCCCAGCGCGTCCAGCGCCTGCCGCAGGTGGCCGACGGTGCGCTCGACGTGCAGCAGCTTCTCCAGCCCGAACAGGCCGACGCGAAAAGTGCGAAAGTCCGCCGGCTCGTCGCACATCAGCGGCACGCCGGCGGCGGCCTGCAGCCCGACGGCGGCGAACTTGCGACCGCTGGCGATCTCCGCATCGTCGGTGTAGCTGACCACCACGCCCGGGGCCTGAAAGCCCGGCGCGGCCACGCTGCGCAGCCCGTGCGCCTCGAACAGCTCGCGCACGCGCCGGCCGAGCTCGGCCTGCGCCGCCTTCATCGCGGCCCAACCGTGGTCACGCGTCTCCTGCATCACGTCGCGCAGGCGCGCCAGCGCGTCGGTCGGCATCGTGGTGTGGTAGACGTGCCCGCCCTGCTCGTAGGTCTCCATCACCTGCAGCCACTTCTTCAGGTCGCAGGCAAAGCTGGTGCTGGTGGTGGCATCGATGGCCTGGCGCGCGCGCTGCGACAGCATCACCATGGCGCAGCACGGCGAGCCGCTCCAGCCCTTCTGCGGCGCCGAGATCAACACGTCCACGCCGCTGGCGCGCATGTCCACCCACATCGCGCCGGAGGCGATGCAGTCCAGCGCGAACAGCCCGCCCACCGCGTGCGCGGCCTCGCCCACCGCGCGCAGGTAGTCGTCCGGCAGCATCATGCCGGCGGCGGTCTCCACGTGCGGCGCGAACACCACCGCCGGGCGCAGGGCGTGGATCGTGCGCACCACCTCGTCCAGCGGCGCCGGCACCCACGGCGCCTGCAGTTCCTCGGCCACGCGGCGGGCCTTCAGCACATGCGCCTCGGCCGGGATGCGGCCCATGTCGAAGATCTGCGTCCAGCGGTAGCTGAACCAGCCGTTGCGGATGACCAGCACGCGCCGCGCGGTGGCAAACTGGCGCGCCACCGCCTCCATGCCGAAGGTGCCGCTGCCCGGCACCAGCGCCACCGAGTGCGCGCCGTACACCTCCTTGAGGATGCCGCCGATGTCGGTCATGACGCGCTGGAAGCGCTTGGACATGTGGTTGAGCGCGCGGTCGGTGTAGACGACCGAAAATTCGAGCAGACCGTCCGGGTCGATGTGGGGCAGCAGGCCGGGCATCGGTGTCGTCTCCTGGGTGGTGGATGCGGGAAAGCGCGCACCCACCCGGCACCGGCGTCCCCAAAGGGACGGGGCGGACCGGGGGCGCGTGCCGGTCAGCTTAGCACGCCGTCGCGCAGCGCGTCGACCGCGGCGCGCACCACCGCCTGGATGCTGCCGGTGCGCGCATGCACCGCGCGCAGCTGGCGTGCGTGGTTGCCGACCGCGCCAGCCACGGCCTCCAGTTCCGCCATCGCCGCCGCGCTGCCGAGCGCCTGCGCGTGCGGCTCCAGCCGCCGCAGCGTGGCCAGGATGTCCTCGCGGATCGACAGCGGCTCGCGCGTGCGTGGGTGCACCAGCGTGCCCTCCAGCCCGAAGCGGCACGCCTGGAAGCGGTTGTAGGTGTAGACGAGGTAGTCGTCCTCCTGCGGCGGCTCGCCGCCTTCCACCAGGTGGCGGCACAGCGCCTGCAGGTAGCACGCCAGCGCGGCGGCGCGCTCCACCGTCAGCGGCGTGTCGCAGACGCGCAGCTCGATCGTGCCGTATTCGGGCTTGGGGCGGATGTCCCAGTAGAAGTCTTTCATCGACTTCACGACCCCGGTGGACTCCATCTTGCGGAAGTAGCCCTGCTCGAAGTCATCCCAGCGCAGCACGAACGGCGCGCGGCCACTGAGCGGAAAGGCGAACACCGAGTTCAGCCGCGCCGAGTCGAACAGCGTGTCCGCCCCCTGGAAGAACGGCGAGGAAGCCGACAGCGCGATGAAGTGGGGCACGTAGCGGTTGAGCGCATGCAGCAGGAACAACGCCTCGTCAGCCGATCGGCAGCCGATGTGCACGTGTTGGCCGAACACAGTGAACTGCTTGGCCAAGTAGCCATACAGGCCCGAGAGCTGCTGGAAGCGCGGCTTGTCGAAGATGCGCTGCTCGAACCAGCGCTGGAACGGATGCGTGCCGCCGCCGGCCAGCTCGACGTTGAGCCGCTCGGCCGCCGCGAGCAGCGTGTCGCGGATCGCGCGCAACTGCGCCAGCAGCGCGTCATGGCGCGTGTGCACGCCGGTGGCGATCTCGATCATGCTCTGCGTCATCTCCGGCGTGACGCTGCCGGGAAACGGCACGCGCTTCAGCAGCGCGAGCAGGTCGTCCGCACTGCTCGACAGGTCCTGATCGTAGGTATTGACGATCTGCAGCTCCAGCTCGACCCCCATCGAGAGCGCATCGGACTGTTTGAACGGCTCCAGCGGCATCGACCACTCCTCAATGCGGCGGGGACGCTGACGCCCCCCCACGGTCTGGCCCGCTTGGGGCCAGCACGGCTTCGCGCGCGGCGACCAGCGCCCACTGGCTCACCCAGGGGCCGAGCAGTTCCAGCCACAGCAGGGCGGCCGTCAGGTGCCACAAGGCCTCGGTCGCTGGCGGCAGCCCCAGCGCGATGCTGCGCTCCAGCAACAACAGGGTCATGGCGGACATGGGCAGCAGCGCCACGCCGGTGAGCACGCCCTTGCGCACGGTCGTGCCGCTGGGCACGGCCAGCGCGGCGTTGAACGCCACCGGGATCAGCACCCGCGCCGCCAGCACCACCGCCGCGGCGGCCCACACCGCCCCCTGCGTCAGCGCGCCCCACGACATGCGCGAGCCGACGTAGACGAACAAAAACACCCCCAGCAACAACCCCAGGGTGCCGAAATCGCGCTGGGCGTTGGCGACGAACACCCGGCGCTCGCGCAGCAGCACGCCAAAGCTCAACGCCGCCAGCAGCGGCGACAGACGCAGCGCGTCCGCAACAACGGTCAGCCACACCAACGCGAGCGCGTAGCCCACCGTGGGCGCGGTGGACGTGCCGAACGGCCCGCGCACCAGCGCTGTCACCATCACCGCCAGCGCCACCCCCAACGCCACCGACAGGCCGACGGCATACACGCTGCTCAGGGCGGCCTGCACCCAGTCGCCTTGGGCGCTCAGGTGCCAGTACCCGGACACGCCTTTGACGAACAACACGGCCAGCACGGCCTGGATGGCCGCCAGATGCAGCACACGCTCGGTCACCTGGCCGGCCGCACGCAAATCGTTGGCCACCCGCAGCAGGCTGGCCGGCGACGCGGCAACCGCCTCCGCGGCCACCAGCGGCCGCCACTCGGCCGCCACACCAACCGCCCCCAGGGCCCAGGCCACCGCCGCAAAAATCGCCGCCGACTGCGCCACCCCGGTCACCAACACCCACGGATTGTGGCGAAACCAGCCCAGGTGGATGCGGCAGCCCAGCTCGAACAGCACCAACGACAGCGCAAACTGCGCGAGCAGCGCCGCGCCCCCGCCCTCCGCCACCGAGCCCGGCGCCAACCCGATGGCGCTACCAACCAAGCCCACCGCGACATAGACGCTCACCCGCGGCACGCCGCGCGGCTGGGCAAGCTCGGCCAGCCACCAGGCCAGCCACAGCAGCGCGGGCCACACGACCAGCGCCGCCAGCTTCGGATCGAAACCAGCCATGGTCATGCGACCGCGAAACGCGCGCGCAGTTCCCCCAGGCCCAGTTCATCGAGCATGCGGGCCAGGCGCTCGGCCGCGCTGCGCTTGCGCCGGCCGGTGCGGCGCGCGACGATCAGCTCGTTTTTCATCGAGTGCTCCCAACCCACCAGCTCGGTCACGGTCACGTCGTAGCCGCTCGCTTCCAGCCGCAGACAGCGCAGCACATTGGTGACCTGGCTGCCAAACTCGCGCGTGTGCAGCGGGTGGCGCCACAGCTCGGCCAGCGGCGTGCGCGCCAACTGCAGCGCCTTGTGGCGGCGCAGCGCGGCGGCCACCTCGGCCTGGCAACACGGCACCACGACGATGGCGCCGGCCCGGCGCTGCAAGGCAAAGTCGATGGCATCGTCGGTGGCCGTGTCGCAGGCGTGCAAGGCCGTCACCACATCCACCTGGGCGGGCAGCGCGGCCATCGCCGCGCGCACCGTGGCGGCCACGAAGTGCATGCGCGCAAAGCCCAGCCGCTGCGCCAAGGCGGCGGAACGCTCGACCAAATCGGGCCGCGCCTCCACACCCCAGACGGCACCCACCGGGCGCGCCGCGAAAAAGCGGTCATAGAGCAAAAAGCCCAGATACGACTTGCCCGCCCCGTGGTCCACCATGGTCACGTCGCCGCGCTCGGCCACGGCCGCCTGCAGCAAGGGCTCGATGAACTGCAGCAGGTGATTGACCTGCTTGAGCTTGCGGCGCGAATCCTGGTTGAGCCGCCCGTCGCGCGTCAGGATGTGCAGCTCCTGCAGCAGCGCGATCGACTGGCCGGGATGCAGTTCGGCCAACACCTCGGGGAGCGGACCCGCGGGCACGCGCCGGGGGGATGGGGGTCGGGTCATGAGCGAATCATACGGCCGGGGTTGCCCCCGCTACACACAGGCGCCCACGGCGGTGCTAGGATTGAAACCGGCCGGGGCTGCGGCCCGGCTGAGGAGACTGCTATGGGCACCATCGTCGGCTACGTGACGCCAAACCTGCCGGAAAACAAACTGCGGCGCTACCCGACCAAGGTCATCAACATCGTCGGCGGCCCGGGCTGTGACAAATCCCTGTATTCCTCGGCCATCGTGCTCAAGCTGCACCTGATGCACAAGACCGTGGAATTGGTGCCCGAAGTGGCCAAGACCCTGGTCTGGCAGGGGGACCACGAAGCGCTGCGCAACCAGTACGGCATCGCGCTGCACCAGTTCCGCCTGCTGGAGGTGCTCGATGGTCAGGTGCAGTACCTGGTAACCGAAGGCGGCCTGCCGCAGCTGCTCTACTACAACGCGCGCCACCCGGACAACGTCTGCGACGTGGACAAGGCGCGCCGCCAGATCCTGGAGTGGTACCGGCAGTTCGACAACGTCAACGTCTTTGCCCAGCGCGACCCGGACAAGCCCTATATCCGCGCAGGCCGCTTGCAGGACGAAAATCGCGCGCGCGAGATGGACAACGAGATGCGGACCCACCTGACTGCCGAAGGCATCAAGTACACGCTGCTGCCCCCGGATCACCGCAAGATCATCGAGTTTGCCAGCACGCTGGGGTAGGTGCCCGCCGGGGCAACCGACCACATGGTCAGGTCCGTGCGGCCCGCCGCCACGACGAAATGCCTGCGGCCGCCCCACAGCATCCGCAGGGCAGTCAGCACGGACAACAGGATCGCCGCCGCACATGGCCCCTCGCCCACCAGCAAGCCCAACGCCAGAGCGCCGAGTAAGTCGGCAAACACCAGCAGATTGGCCTGCAGCACCGGCTGGGACCAGTAGCGGTCCCGCAAAGTCGGGGGTTCCGCCCCCATGCGCCGTGCCTCCTGTTGGCTGGCCGATCGCCGCACCGCATCTTACGCGGCGGACGGCGCCCACCCCGGCGCGGGCCCCGCACGGGGGCGGCGCTCAGGCCACCAACAGCGCGCTGACGCGGCGCACATACGCCGCCGGATCCTCTGGCAGACCACCTTCGGCCAGCAGCGCCTGGTCGAAGAGGATGTGGGCCAGGTCCTCGAACCGCGGGTGCGACTCGAGCTTTTGCACCAGCGCATGGCTGGGGTTGACCTCCAGGATGGGCTTGACCTCCGGCGCCTTCTGGCCCGCCTGCTTGAGCAGGCGCGCCAATTGCATGGAGTATTCGCCGTCCTCCACCACCAGACAGGCGGGCGAATCGACCAGCCGCGCCGTCACCCGCACATCCTTGGCCTTGTCCTTGAGGGCGTCCTTGAGCTTGTCGAGCACGGGCTTGAAGGTCTCGGCCGCCTGTTCGGCCGCTTTCTTTTCTTCCTCGTCTTGCAGCTTGCCCAGGTCCACCGCGCCCTTGGCCACGCTTTGCAGTGGCGTGCCGTCGAATTCGTGCAGGAACGACAGCGCCCATTCATCGACGCGGTCGGTCATCAGCAGCACCTCGATGCCCTTCTTGCGGAAGACTTCGAGCTGCGGGCTATTCTTGGCGGCAGCCAGCGTGTCGGCGGTGATGTAGTAGATGGCCTCCTGGCCTTTCTTCATACGCGCCTTGTAATCGGCCAGGCTGACGCTGACGGCGTCGCTGTGGGTGGAGGCAAAGCGCAACAGCTTGGCGATGCGCTCGCGGTTGGCAAAGTCTTCGCCCAGTCCCTCCTTGAGCACGGCGCCGAATTCGGCATAAAAGCGGCTGTACTTGCCGGCCTGCCGCTCGGCCTCGGCCTTCTCTTCGGCGCTGAGCTGCTTCCACGCCTCGCCAGTGGGCAACACGTCCTTCTTGGCCAAGTCTTCCAGCATGGACAGCACGCGGCGCGTGTTGCCGTCGCGGATGGCCTTGACGTCACGGCTTTCCTGCAGCAGTTCGCGGCTAACGTTCAGCGGCAGGTCGGCCGAGTCGATCACGCCCTTGACCCAACGCAGGTACGCCGGCATCAGCGATTCGGCGTCGTCCATGATGAAGACGCGCTTGACGTACAGCTTTACCCCGCCGCGCTTGTCGCGGTTCCACAGATCGAACGGCGCCTTGGCCGGGATGTAGAGCAGTTGGGTGTACTCGGTGCTGCCCTCAACGCGGTTGTGGCTCCACGCCAGGGGCGCTTCGCTGTCGTAGCTCAGGTTCTTGTAGAACTCGATGTACTGCTCGTCGCTGATGTCCTTCTTGGGTCGCGTCCACAGGGCGCTGGCGCTGTTCACCGCCTCCCACTCGTCTTGGAGCACGTACTCGCCCTTGTCCTTGTCCCAGACCTCCTTCTGCATCAGGATGGGCAGGCTGATGTGGTCGGAATATTTGCCGATGATGGACTTGAGCTTCCAGCGGTTAAGGTAATCGCTCGCGTCGTCGCGCAGGTGCAGGATGACGCTGGTGCCCCGCGCGGCGCGGGTGATCGTCTCGGTGTCGAAGGCGCCGCTGCCGTCGCTGCTCCAGCGCACGCCCTGCTCGGGCGGCAGACCGGCGCGGCGGCTTTCCACCGTGATGCGGTCGGCCACGATGAAGCCCGAGTAAAAGCCGACACCGAACTGGCCGATCAGTTGCGCGTCCTGCTTCTGGTCACCCGAGAGTCGCTGCAAAAAGTCGCGCGTGCCGCTCTTGGCAATGGTGCCCAGGTGCTCGATGGCCTCGGCCTCGCTCATGCCGATGCCGTTGTCGGTGATGGTGATGGTCTTGGCCGCCTTGTCGAAGGCGACGCGGATCTCCAGGTTGGGCTGGTCCTCGTAGAGCGAGGCGTCGGCCAGCGCCTCGAAGCGCAGCTTGTCGCAGGCGTCGGAGGCGTTGGAGATCAGCTCGCGCAAAAAGATGTCGGGATTGGAGTACAGCGAATGCGTGACCAGGTGCAACAGCCGGGCCACTTCGGCCTGAAAGGCGTGGGTGTGCTTGCTCATGGGGCTCGATGGTTAGGCGGAGAGTCCAAGCGATGACGGTGGGGCGCGCATACCCTGTGCGCACGCGCCCCTTGCCGCCGCACAGGTGGGGGCGGGCGCCGCCGTTTCAAGGCCCGCTCAAAAGCGCTCGTGCTCGCCCAGATAGCGCCATTGGCCGGGCGGCAGCGCCCCGAGCGCGACGCGGCCGATGCGCACGCGCTTGAGGCCCACCACATGCAGGCCCACCAGCTCGCACATGCGGCGTATCTGGCGCTTGCGGCCCTCGGTGAGCACGAAGCGCAACTGCTCGGGATTGATCCACTCCACCTGCGCTGGGCGCAGCGGCACCCCGTCCAGCGCCAGCCCGTGGCGCAGCCGCGCCAGCGCCTGCGCCGGAAAGACGGCCTGCACATTGTGCACCACCACCCCGGGGCCCTTGGGGCCGCTCGGGGCCCACTGCACGCGCACCAGGTACTCCTTGTCCACCGCCGAGCGCTCGCCCACGATGGCCTTGGCCGCCCGGCCGTCCTGCGTCAACACGAGCAGCCCGGTGGAGTCGATATCGAGCCGACCCGCCGGCGCCAGCCCACGGGTGTGCGCCGGCTCGAAGCGCCGCGGGGAGCGGTCCTCGCGCCAGCGGGTCTGGGGCCGAATCAGGGTCGCGGCGCTGGGGTGACCGTCCTCCGGCTGGCCGCTGACATAGCCCACCGGCTTGTGCAGCAGGATGGTGACCTGCTGGCGCTGCTGCGCGCGCGCCGGCGGCGCAACCTCCACGCAGTCGGCCTCGCCGACGAGCTGCCCCAGCACGGCCGGCTGGCCATTGACGCGCACCCAACCGCGCGCAATCCAGTCGTCGGCCTCGCGGCGGGAGCACAGGCCCAGCTCCGCCAGCCGCTTGTTCAAACGCATGCTCATGCCGGGACTGTAACCCGCCCCCGGGTGCGCCCGCGGCCCGCCTCAATCCATCCCGCGCCCGGCGCTGCGCAGCGTGTCCAGATCCAGCACGCGCAGCCCCCCGTACTCCACCCGAATCGCCCCCGCCTGCTGCCAGCGCGCCAGCGCCTGGTTGACGCGCTGGCGCGACAGGCCGACCAGGTAGGCCAGCTCCTGCTGGGTGATGCGCAGCACCTGCCCCACGCCCGGAAACAGCCCCGGGTGGAACAGATTGGCCAGGCTGCGCGCGACGCGCACGTCCGGATCGGTGATGCGGTCGATTTCGCGCGCGGCGATGAACTGGCCCAGCCGCTCGTTGAGCTGGTTCATCACGAAGCGGTTGAAGCCGATGGAGTGGTCCAGCAGCCAGTGGAAGGTCTCCACCGGCAGCCCCGCCACCAGGCTGCGCCGCAGCGCCTGGATGTTGTAGCGGTACGCCTCGCGCTTGAGCGCCGTGCCCTCGCCAAACCAGCCGCCCGGGGCCACACCGGTAAAGGTCATGATCGGCCCCTGGCTGTCGTCGTTGCTCATCTTGAGCAAGCCATCGATCAGGCCAAACCAGTACGTCACCGGCCGGCCGACGCGGCAGATGAAGTCCCCCGGATCCGCCTCGCTGACCACGAGCGCGGCCTGCGCACGCTCCCGCGCGGGCTGTTCCAGCGGCCCGATCCAGGGGATGCTGTCCAGTTCGGCGGCGCTCAGCGCGCGCGCCCGCTGCCGCAGTCGATTGGCTTGGCTCACGGTGGTCCCTCGAACTCCCGCTGTGGTGTCGCCATTCTTCGCCCACGCTCTCCCGCGCCCGAAAGCACCTAGGGAAAGTCCCAGTCAGGGCAACCCCTAGATTGTCAACGGACAGACAGAACAGCGTCAAACGCACCCGTACATTTGCGGCAACACAGCGGCACCGCCTCGTGTTGACACGACCGCCGCGGCAGAGGAGCCTGTATGCAAACGACATTTCCCCGCCTGCTGATCCAGCACGCGAGCGCGCGCCCGGACGCGCCCGCCATGCGCGAAAAGGAATACGGCATTTGGCAAACGACCACCTGGCGCCAGATGCTCGACCGCGTGCGGCACATTGCCGCCGGCCTGCACCAGCTGGGCCTGCAACGGGGCGAGCACCTGGTGGTGATCGGGGCCAACCGCCCCAGCCTGTACGCCACCATGCTCGCGGCGCAGTCGCTCGGCGCCATCCCGGTGCCGCTGTACCAGGACGCCGTGGCGGCCGAATGCGTTTTCCCGATCAACAACGCCGAGGTGCGCTTCGTCGTCGTGGAAGACCAGGAGCAGGTCGACAAGATGCTGGAGATCCGGCCGCAGTGCCCGCAGCTTGCGCACATCCTGTTCGACGACCCGCGCGGGCTGCGCAACTACGACGAGCCCGGCCTGGCGGGGTTGAAGGAGATCGAGGCCGCAGGCGCCGTGTTCTGCCAGGAGCACCCCGACTTCTTCCAGGAAGAGGTGGAAAAGGCCCGCCCGGACGACGTGGCGGCGATGTTCTTTACCTCCGGCACCACCGGCAACCCCAAGGGCGTGGTGCACACCCACTTCACACTGCTCAACCGCGCCGAAGTGGGCGCCAAGTTCGACAAGCTGACCGAAAAGGAAGAGGTCCTGGCCTACCTGCCGCCGGCGTGGATCGGACAGAACATCTTCAGCTATGCGCAGTGGCTGGCGTGCGGCTACGTGGTCAACTGCCCCGAATCGGCCAGCACCGTGATGATCGACCTGAAGGAAATCGGGCCGACCTACTACTTTGCGCCGCCGCGCGTGTTCGAGGGGCTGCTGACCAGCGTCATGATCCGCATGGAGGACGCCGGGACGATCAAGCGCAAGCTGTTCCACGCCTTCATGGACGTGGCCCGGCGCGTCGGCCCACAGCTGATGGACGGCAAGCCGGTCGGCCTGGGTGAGCGGCTGCTGTATGCGCTGGGTGACATCCTGATCTACGGCCCGCTGCGCAACACGCTGGGCTTTTCGCGCGTGCGGGTGGCCTACACCGCCGGCGAGGCCATCGGCCCGGATCTGTTCACCTTCTACCGCTCCATCGGCATCAACCTCAAGCAGCTCTATGGCTCCACCGAGACGGCCGTGTTCGTCTGCTTGCAGCCCGACCACGAGGTCAAGGCCGACACGGTGGGCGTGCCGTGCGAGGGGGTGGAAATCAAGCTGTCTGAGCAGGGCGAGATCCTGGTGCGCTCGCCGGGGTTGCTCAAGGAGTACTACAAAAACCCCAAGGCCACCGCCGAGGTGCTGGACGCCGACGGCTGGTACCACACCAGCGACGCTGGCTTCCTGGACAACTCCGGGCACCTCAAAATCATCGACCGTGTCAAGGACGTGGGGCGCCTCAAGGGCGGGCCCAACGACGGGGCCATGTTTGCGCCCAAGTACGTGGAAAACAAACTCAAGTTCTTCTCGTACATCAAGGAAGCCGTGGCTTTCGGCGACGGGCGCGAGAAAGTCTGCGCGATGGTCAACATCGACTTCGAGGCCGTGGGCAACTGGGCCGAACGGCGCGGCCTGCCCTACGCGGGCTACACCGACCTGGCCGGCAAGCCCGAGGTGTACGCCTTGATCCAGGAGTGCGTGGAAAAGGTCAACGCCGACCTCAGCCGCGACCAGATGCTCTCGGGCAGCCAGATCCACCGCTTCCTGATCCTGCACAAGGAGCTCGACGCCGACGACGGCGAGCTGACGCGCACCAACAAGGTTCGCCGCGGCTTCATCGGCGAGAAGTACGGCGTGCTCGTCGACGCGCTGTACGGCGGCAAGACCGAGCAGTACATCGAGACCCAGGTCAAGTTCGAGGACGGCCGCACCGGCCAGATCAGCGCGACCCTGCGGATCGTGGACGCCAAGACCTTCGCCCCCCTGAAGGCCGCGGCCTAAAGCACGCGCCCGACGGCACTTCGACCTTTCAGGATGCCCCATGGCCCACAAGCAAATCGGTGACGTCATCCTCGACGTCCAGAACATCAGCCTGCGATTCGGCGGCGTCAAGGCGCTGACCGACATCTCGTTCAACGTCCGCGAGCACGAGATCCGCGCCATCATCGGCCCCAACGGTGCCGGCAAGAGCTCCATGCTCAACTGCATCAACGGCGTCTACACACCGCAGGAAGGCTCGATCACCTTCCGCGGCCAGACGTTCAAGCACATGAACAGCCGCCAGGTGGCGGAAATGGGCATCGCGCGCACCTTCCAGAACCTGGCCCTCTTCAAGGGCATGAGCGTGCTGGACAACATCATGACCGGGCGCAACCTGCGCATGAAGAGCAGCCTCCTCCTGCAGGCGCTGCGCATCGGCCCAGCCGAGCGCGAGGAAGTCGCGCACCGCGAAGTGGTGGAGCGCATCATCGACTTCCTGGAAATCCAGGCCTACCGCAAGACGCCCGTGGGCCAGTTGCCCTACGGCCTGCAAAAGCGCGTGGACCTGGGCCGGGCGCTCGCGATGGAGCCGCAGGTGCTGCTCCTGGACGAGCCGATGGCCGGCATGAACGTCGAGGAAAAGCAGGACATGTGCCGCTTCATCCTTGACGTCAACGACGAGTTCGGCACCACCATCGTGCTGATCGAGCACGACATGGGCGTGGTGATGGACATCTCCGACCGCGTCGTCGTGCTCGACTACGGCAAGAAGATCGGCGACGGCACGCCCGACGAAGTGCGCAACAACGAAGACGTCATCCGCGCCTACCTGGGCACGAGCCACTGAGGAGCCACGAACATGGGATTTTTTCTGGAAACCCTCTTCGGCGGCCTGATGGCCGGCATGCTGTATTCGCTGGTGGCGCTCGGCTTCGTGCTGATCTTCAAGGCCTCTGGCGTGTTCAACTTCGCGCAGGGCGCGATGGTTCTGTTTGCCGCGCTGGCGATGGCGCGCTTTTCGGAGTGGCTGCCGCGCTGGCTGGGCTTCGAGAGCCTGCTGTTGGCCAACCTGCTGGCGTTTGCCGTAGCGGCGCTGCTGATGTTTGCCGTGGCGTGGCTGGTCGAAGCGCTGGTGCTGCGGCACCTGGTCAACCAGGAAGGCGCGACGCTGCTGATGGCGACGCTGGGCATCACCTACTTCCTCGACGGCGCCGGGCAGACCATCTTCGGCAGTGACATCTACCAGATCAACATCGGCATGCCCAAGGACCCGATCTTCATCCTGGAGGGTATGTTCGAAGGCGGCATCCTGCTCAACCAGGAGGATCTGATCGCCGCCGGCATCGCGGCCCTGCTGGTGGCGGCGCTGTCACTGTTCTTCCAGAAGACCGCTACCGGCCGCGCGCTGCGCGCGGTGGCCGACGACCACCAGGCCGCGCAATCGATCGGTATCCCGCTCAACCGCATCTGGGTGATCGTCTGGTGCGTGGCCGGCATCGTCGCGTTGGTGGCCGGCATGATCTGGGGCTCCAAGCTCGGCGTGCAGTTCTCGCTGACCACTGTGGCCTTGCGTGCGCTGCCGGTCATCATCCTTGGCGGCCTGACCTCGGTGCCGGGCGCCATCGTCGGCGGCCTCATCATCGGCGTGGGAGAAAAGCTCTCCGAGGTCTACCTGGGGCCCCTGGTCGGCGGCGGTATCGAAATCTGGTTCGCCTACGTTCTGGCGCTGGTGTTCCTGCTGTTCCGTCCCCAGGGCCTGTTTGGCGAAAAGATCATCGACCGCGTGTGAGGTAAGGGATCATGTTCTACAGAGAAAACGGCCAATTCAAAACCAGCTACCACGCGGATCAACAGATTTTCCCGATCGCGCAGGACCGCTGGGTCATCTTCGCCCTCGTCGCCTTCGCCTTCATCGGCGTGCCGCTGCTGGCGGATGAGTACCTGTTCCGCGCCATCCTGATTCCGTTTCTGATCCTGTCGCTGGCGGCCATCGGGGTCAACATCCTGGTCGGCTACTGCGGCCAGATCTCGCTCGGCTCGGGCGCGTTCATGGCGGTCGGCGCCTACATGGCCTACAACGCCTTCGTGCGCTTCGAGGGCATGCCGCTGATCGTCGCGCTGCTGATCGGCGGGCTTTGCGCCACGCTGATGGGCATCGTGTTCGGCATCCCGAGCCTGCGCGTCAAGGGCCTGTATCTGGCAGTGGCGACGCTGGCGGCGCAGTTCTTCGCCGACTGGGCCTTCTTGCGCATCGGCTGGTTCACCAACCACAACCCGTCGGGCTCGGTGTCGGTGTCCAACCTTAGCATGCTCGGCTGGCGCATCGACACGCCGGTGGAGAAGTACCTGCTCTGCCTGGGCTTCGTCGTAGTCTTCGGCCTGCTGGCCAAGAATCTGGTGCGCTCGGCCATCGGGCGCGAATGGATGGCCATCCGCGACATGGACGTGGCCGCCGCGGTTATCGGCATCCGCCCGGTGTACGCCAAGCTGTCGGCGTTCGCGGTCAGCTCCTTCATCGTCGGTGTGGCCGGCGCGCTATGGGGCTTCATCCACCTGGGCTCATGGGAGCCGGCGGCCTTCTCGATCGACCGCTCGTTCCAACTGCTGTTCATGGTCATCATCGGCGGCCTGGGCTCGATCATGGGCAGCTTCTTCGGGGCGGCCTTCATTGTCGTGATGCCCATCTTCCTGAACCAGTTCCTGCCCTGGCTGGGCGGGTTGTTCGGGATTGACGTCTCGACCGCGGCGGTGTCCCATACCGAATACATGATCTTTGGGGCGCTGATCGTGTGGTTTCTGATCGTCGAACCCCACGGTCTGGCCAAGTTGTGGAGCGTCGGCAAGCAAAAACTGCGCATCTGGCCGTTCCCGCACTGATCATCGATTCCCCCACCCGTGCTTCAACCACCCTAGGAGACAGACCATGAAACTACGTCCCGTGATCCTCGCTGCCGCCGCAGCGACTGCCGCCCTGTCCAGCGCGCTGGTGGGAACCGCTGCGCATGCACAGGCCAAGGAGCAGTTCTTCCCCGTCCTGGTGTATCGTACCGGCGCCTACGCACCCAACGGTGTGCCGTTCGCCAACGGCTACGTCGATTACCTGAAGCTGACCAACGCGCGCGGCGGCATCAACGGCCTCAAGATCAACTGGGAGGAGTGCGAGACCGGCTACGCCACCGATCGCGGCGTCGAATGCTACGAGCGCCTCAAGGGCAAGCATGGCGGCGCCACCGTGTTCCAGCCGCTGTCCACCGGCATCACCTTCGCGCTGACCGAGAAAGCTCCGGTCGACAAGATCCCGCTGATCACCGCCGGCTACGGCCGCAGCGAGAGCCAGGACGGCCAAGTGTTCAAGTGGAACTTCCCGCTGTTGGGCACCTATTGGGTCGCCGCCGACGTGCTCATCCAGCACATCGGCAAGCAGGAAGGGGGCTTGGCCAACCTGAAGGGCAAAAAGATCGCACTGGTCTACCACGACAGCCCATTCGGCAAGGAGCCGATTCCGCTGCTGCAGGAGCGCGCCGCGATGCACGGCTTCCAGCTCAGCCTGCTGCCGGTGGCGCACCCCGGCGTGGAGCAAAAGGCCACCTGGCTGCAGATCCGCCAGCAGCGCCCCGACTACGTGCTGCTGTGGGGCTGGGGCGTGATGAACTCTACGGCGCTGAAGGAGGCCCAGGCAGTCGGCTACCCTCGCGAGAAGATGTACGGCGTCTGGTGGGCCGGTGCCGAGCCTGACGTCAAGGACGTTGGCGCGGGCGCCAAGGGCTACAACGCCATCATGATGCAGCACGGCAGAGAAAAGGACGCCCCTGTCGTCAAAGAAATCCTCGACAAGGTGCATGCGAAGGGCCAAGGCACCGGCCCGGCCGAGGAAGTCGGCGACGTGCTCTACATGCGCGGCCTGATCAGCGCGATGCTGGCGGTCGAAGGCGTGCGCGCCGCGCAGGAGCGCTTCGGTAAGGGCAAGGTGATGACCGGCGAGCAGGTGCGCTGGGGCCTGGAAAACCTCAACCTGACGCAGGCCAAGCTCGACGCGCTGGGCTTCAAGGGCGTGATGCGGCCGATCTCCACCAGCTGCGCCGATCACATGGGCGCCGCTTGGGCGCGCATCCACACCTGGGACGGCAGCAAGTTCGTCTGGTCGTCCGACTGGTATCAGGCCGACGAGCAGATTCTCAAGCCGATGGTGCGCGCCGCGGCCGACAAGTACGCCGCCGAGAAGAAGCTGCAGCGCCGCACGCCGCAGGACTGCCAGTCCTGATGGTCCGGGCGGAGGTCGGTCGGACCATACCGACCCCCCCGCGGTGGGGGCAGGCGCTCCCCAGCCCCCGCCACCACCCGCCAGCGTCGGTCCGCGGCGCTGACGTGTGGTGCTCGCGCACCCAGCCACGTTACCGAGGTCACCCCATGACGACACCCGCACCCGTCCTCACCGTCAACGGCATCGAGGTCATCTACAACCACGTCATCCTCGTGCTCAAGGGCGTCTCACTGCAGCTCGCCGAGGGTCAGATCGCCGCCATCCTGGGCGGCAACGGCGCCGGCAAGACCACCACCCTACGCGCCATCTCCAACCTGCTCAAGGGGGAGCGCGGCGAGGTCACCAAGGGCTCGATCGAGCTGCGCGGCGAGCGCATCGAAAACCTCACCCCCGCCGACCTCGTCAAGCGCGGTGTGGTGCAGGTGATGGAGGGGCGGCACTGCTTCGCCCACCTGACGATCGAGGAAAACCTGCTGACCGGCGCCTACACGCGCAAGGACAAGGGCGAGATCGCCGCCAACTTGGAGAAGGTCTACACCTACTTCCCGCGCCTGAAAACGCGCCGCACCAGCCAGGCCGCCTACACCTCCGGCGGCGAGCAGCAGATGTGCGCGATCGGCCGCGCGCTGATGGCCAACCCCAGCGTCGTGCTGCTGGACGAGCCGTCGATGGGCCTGGCGCCGCAGATCGTCGAGGAGGTGTTCGAGATCGTGAAGGACCTGAACCAGAAGGAGAGGGTCAGCTTCCTGATCGCCGAGCAGAACACCAACATGGCGCTGCGCTACGCCAACTACGGCTACATCATGGAATCGGGCCGCATCGTGATGGACGGCGCCGCCGAGGATCTGCGCAACAACGAGGACGTCAAAGAGTTTTACCTCGGCATGGGCGGTGGCGAGCGCAAGAGCTTCCGCGACGTCAAGAGCTACAAGCGCCGCAAGCGCTGGCTGGCCTGACCCCCGCCCCTATCGAGTTCGCCCGCCGCCGCGCCGTTTGCCCACCATGCCCGCCTACCACGATTCCCTTGAAACCCGCGCCCCCGCCGACCGCGAGGCCGCCCTCTTCGCCGCCCTGCCCGACCTGATCGCCCACGCACGCGCGCACGGCGCGGCCTGGGCCGAACGCCTGGCCGACGTTGATCCGGCGCGCGTTACCTCGCGCGCCGCACTGGCGCGCCTGCCCGTGCTGCGCAAACACGACCTGATGGAGCGCCAGCACGCCAGCCGCGCGGCCGGCGGCGACCCCTTCGCGGGGCTGTCCACGATAGGCTGGCGCGGGCTGCTGCAGGCACGCGGGGCGCGGCGCGTTTTCCAATCGCCCGGCCCGATTTACGAGCCCGAGGGCCTGGGCACCGATTACTGGCGCAGCGCACGGGCGCTCACCGCGGCCGGCTTCGAGGCCGGCGACCTGATCCACAACGCCTTCAGCTACCACCTGACGCCCGGCGCGTGGATCATGGAAGCCGGCGCACAGGCGATCGGCTGCGCCGTCTTCCCCGGCGGGGTGGGCAACACCGAGCAGCAACTCGCCGCGATCCTGGATCTGAAGCCGGTGGGCTACTGCGGCACACCGAGCTTTCTGCGCATCCTCGTGGAAAAAGCCGAGGCCGCGGGCGTGCGCCTGCCCATCCGCAAGGCCCTGGTGTCCGGCGAGGCCTTCCCACCGAGCCTGCGCGACTGGCTGGCCGAGCGCGGCATCGCGGCTTATCAGGCCTACGCAACGGCCGACGTCGGCCTGATCGCCTACGAAACCGCGGCGCGCGAAGGGCTGGTTTTGGACGAAGGGGTAATTCTGGAAATCGTGCGCCCCGGAACCGACGACCCCGTGCCCGACGGCGAGGTGGGCGAGGTGGTGGTCACGGCGCTCAACCCCGACTATCCGCTGATCCGCTTTGGCACCGGCGACCTGTCGGCGGTCCTGCCCGGCCCGTGCCCGACAGGGCGCACCAACACCCGCATCCGTGGCTGGCTCGGGCGCGCCGACCAGACCACCAAGATCAAGGGCATGTTCGTCCACCCCTCGCAGGTGGCCGAGGTACTGCGCCGCCACCCCGAGGTGCGACGCGCGCGGCTGGTGGTTAGCGGCCGCATGGCCGACGACCGCATGGCCCTGCGCGTGGAAACCGCCACCCCGTCAGAGGCGCTGCAGCGTGCGCTGCAGGAGTCGCTGCGCGACGTGACCAAACTGCGCGGGGACGTCGAGCTGCTGACCGTCGGCGCGCTGCCCAACGACGGCAAGGTCATCGAGGACGCCCGCACCTACGACTGACCCGCCTCGGACCGGCCGCCGGGCGGCTACCGTTGCTGCAACGCAACATCCCGCCACATCCGTGGCGGGACGGGCGCACAATGGCGGCCTCGCAACCACCGCGGCGATCCTTGGCGCATCCCTCCTCTTCCGCGGCCGACGGCTCCAAGCTGGCAGCGCTGACGCTCGGCGCGCTCGGCGTCGTGTACGGCGACATCGGCACCAGTCCGCTGTACGCTCTCAAGGAAGTCTTCACCCACGGCCATCTTGCGGTCACGCCCGACAACATCTTCGGCATTTTGTCGCTGGTGTTTTGGACGCTGACGATCATCGTCTCGCTCAAGTATGTGACGCTGATCCTGCGGGCCGACAACAACGGCGAGGGCGGGTTGGTGGCCATGCTCGCACTGGCCTCGATGGCAGTGGAGGACCGCCCGCCCCTGCGTAGGCGGCTGCTGGCCATCGGCATCTTCGGCACCGCCATCTTTTTTGGCGACGGCATCATCACGCCCGCCATTTCGGTGCTCTCGGCCGTGGAGGGGCTGGAAGTCGCCGCCCCGGGGCTGGAGCCCTTCGTGGTGCCGGTCACGCTGTTGGTGCTGACCGCACTGTTCGCGGTGCAAAAACGCGGCACCGCCAGCGTCGGCAAGCTGTTCGGCCCCATCACGGCGGTGTGGTTTCTCGTGCTGGCGCTGCTGGGCGGCGTGCACGTCTGGGGCAATCCGGCGGTGCTGCAAGCCGTTCTGCCGCACCACGCGCTGCGGTTCATCGTCGACAACCCGGGGCTGGCCTTCGTCTCGCTGGGGGCGATTGTGCTGTGCGTCACCGGCGCCGAGGCGCTCTACGCCGATCTGGGCCACTTCGGCAAACGCCCCATCCGCCTGGCCTGGTTCGGACTGGTGATGCCGTCGCTGCTGCTCAACTATTTCGGGCAGGGTGCCATGCTGCTGCAGCACCCGGAAAACGTCAGCAACCCGTTCTACGAGATGGCGCCCACCTGGGCCCTGGGCCCGCTGATCGGCTTGGCCACCTGCGCCACGGTCATCGCCTCGCAGGCGCTGATCTCGGCGGCCTATTCGGTCACCAAGCAGGTCGTGCAGCTGGGCTATCTGCCGCGCCAACGCATCCTGCACACCTCCGTGCGCGACACGGGCCAGATCTATATCCCCTTCGTCAACTGGGCGCTGTATGGCGGCATCGTGACCGCGGTGCTGCTGTTCGGCTCCAGCAGCGCACTGGCGTCGGCCTACGGCATCGCGGTCACGATCGACATGCTGATCACCACGGTGATGACCTTCTTCGTCATCCGCTATGCGTGGCGCTATCCGTGGCTGCTGTGCGTGGCGGCCACCTGGGTCTTCCTGATCGTGGACGTGCTGTTTTTCTCTGCCAACGCGGTCAAGGTGATCCACGGCGGCTGGTTCCCGCTGGCCATCGGCATCGTCATGTTCACGCTGATGACCACATGGCAGCGCGGGCGCGAGTTGCTCGCGCAGCGGCTGCGCGAAGAGGCGATCGATCTCAAGCCCTTTTTGGATTCGGTCTTTCTCAGCCCGCCGACGCGCGTGCCTGGCACGGCGGTCTTCCTCAACGCAGAGACCGGCGTGACGCCCAACGCGCTGCTGCACAACCTCAAGCACAACAAGGTGTTGCACGAGACGAACCTCTTTGTCTCCGTGCGCCACCACGAGGTGCCCTGGATCGGCTTCGACAAACGGGTGGAGGTGGAGCCGCTCGGCCACGACTGCTGGCGCGTGGTGCTGCACTTTGGCTTCAAGAACGACCCGGACGTACCCGAAGCCCTACAACTGCTGAGCGGCCACGGGGTCCAGTTGGACGACATGGAGACGTCGTACTTCCTCTCACGCGAGATCGTGCTGCCGCGCCGCGGCGCGGGCATGATGACCTGGCGCGAAAAGCTGTTTGCCGGTATGCACCGCAACGCGGCGTCGGTGGCGGATTTTCTGAACCTGCCGGCCAACCGCGTGGTCGAGCTGGGCGCCAAGATCGAAATCTGACCCCAGGGGGGTGTGGTTTCCCGAATGGCGCAACCCGCGCCATCCGGGCTAGTATCCAGCGTGTTGATTCCACCGACCGGAGACCTCCCCGATGAAAGCGCTACTCGCCCTGACGCTGTCGACCGTTGCCTTCGCGGCGACCGCCCAAGAGTTCCCCACCAAGCCCATCACCTTCGTGGTGCCGTTTGCCGCCGGCGGGCCGACCGATACCGTCGCCCGCCAGTTGGCCGAGACGATGCGCAAGCACCTCAACAACGCGACGATCGTCGTAGAGAATGCCGCCGGCGCGGGCGGCACGATCGGGGCCAACAAGGTGGCGCGCGCCGCGCCCGACGGGCACACGCTGCTGGTCTGGCACATCGGCATGGCCGCCACCCCCGCGCTGTACCGCAAGATGCCCTACAAACCGCTAGAGGACTTCGAGTACCTGGGCATCATCAACGACGTGCCCATGACGCTGGTGGGCAAGCCGCAACTGCCGGCCAACACCTACCGCGACTTCGAGAACTACATCCGCGCCAACCAGGGCAAGCTCAACCTCGGCCATGCCGGGCTGGGGTCGGCCTCGCACCTGTGCGGGCTGATGTGGCAGTACGCCGTCAAGCTCGACAAGTCAATGGCCACCATCGCGTACCGCGGCACGGCCCCGGCCATGAACGACCTGATCGGCGGCACCATCGACGTGATGTGCGACCAGACCACCAACACCACGCAGCAGATTGAGGGTGGACGCATCAAAGCCTTTGCGGTGACCACGGCCAAGCCGCTGTCCGACCACCCCACCCTGCGGCACTACCCCTCGCTGCAGGAGATGGGGCTGAAAGACTTCAACCTGACCATCTGGCACGGCATGTACGCGCCCAAGGGCACCCCGGCCCCGGTGCTCAACCGCCTCAACGAGGCGCTGCGGGCCTCTCTGCGCGACCCCGACTTCGTCCAGAAGCAAAAAGCGCTGGGTGCCATCGTCGCCGCGCCGAACGACAAGCGCGTCACGCCCGAAGGCCACAAGGCCTTCGTCGCCAGCGAGATGGCCAAGATCAAGGCGGTGGTCGACGCCGCGGGCCAGTACGCCGACTGACCGCGCGGGGCTCAAACGCCCCAGACCACTTCGCAGCCCTCGCGCTGGCAGTGCTGCAGCATCTCGATGAAGGGCGCGACCCGGGCGCGCAGCGGCACGCGCTCCTCGGGGGGGACGGGGGGCTCTTCGCCTTGCGCCTCGGCCTCCTGCCGCTTGCGCTCGGCCTCCGCCTCTTCGGCGGCGACCGCCGCACGCAGGGCTTCGATGGCCGCGGGGATCTGCTCCGGCAGGATGATGCCCGGCCCCTCGGGGTCCTTGCCCAGGATCTCCAGCACGCGACGACCGTTGGGTTGGAGCATCACCACATCGCCGGTGGCTTTGGACTTGAATCGGTATAGCATCGCACTCTCCTGGCGGGGTTGTGGGCGCGCGCGCCGCGCCCCTCCATTGTCATCCGTTCGGTGCGGCACGCCAACGCCGGCCCCGTCCGCCATCGACCCCGTCTTGCTCCGAGCCTGGGATCGCAGCCTAGGGAAACGCTGAACAAATCAGCCTTTGATTGAAGATGAGCGAGGCTGACCACATCCACTCGACATTCATGCCTCGGCGGGCAAGAAATGTCTTTTCCGCTGCCGTTTTCGACCGGCTTTTGACGTTCGCCGGTGTGGTCACCAACGTGTGGGTGATACCGGTTTCGGCATCGA
>NZ_DAISXZ010000011.1:0-38372 GCF_036825565.1 Tepidimonas sp.
TGGACGCCAGCCAAGCTCATCGCCTGGGGCGAGCGCATCGGCTCGGCCACCGCCGAGAGGGAGAGGGCGGCGGTAAGGGCAGTGGAGCATGGTATTGGGCGTGGTACTTGGCCACTTGGCGTTGTGATGAAATGTAGATTTGTAGGGTTTTTTAAGTGCTGACGATCGAGTGGGGGCGATAGCTGATCAATCCGATTCCGCTGGAACATCAGCTTCTTCCTCCGCGCCCTCTAGCGACACAACGCGCAGGTACTCGGCGCGCACTTCATTTAGTGGCCGCCCCCCGCTTGGATCAAGTCGCCAGAAGTCCCAGCCATTTGTTGGCTTCTGGCGAATGTGCACGGCGGCGCTAGAAGGGTTTTCAAAAACTTTCCCTTCCACGTCGATTCGCCCGTTCGAAAGGATCCTGCCAGAGCGGCCCCCATACTTTCCGGGTCGGGAATAAAGAACTTGACCCGGCGCAAGCAGGCCTGCAGCGATCAGGTCGGCAATCTCCACCGTGATGGAAGTGTCTAGCTGCTCGTGCTCGATCTTGACCCTATGATCCGGCGGGACTGGCCAGATGGCGAGAATAGTATCGAACATCTGCTTCGTGCGTGTGTCGATACCGGCCTCATCCCATTGCTTCGATGCGTACTCCTTCAGCAGTTTGCTGTTCAGAAGAACCACATCCTTCTCCTGAAGGTGTCTAGCTTTGCCGGTAGCCCCCAACCACGGGCCGTTGGACACCGTGCTGTTCAGCTTCTTCGTCAGCAGGGTCAGGTTGCCGAGCCGATGGATGTGTGCGTCGCGGTCTGCCTCGGATCCACCGGGTGGCAGCGGCCAGTGTTTGTTCCAGGCCTGAGGCATCAGGTGCTCGATCGCATAACTCTCACGTCGGATGCGCATGCCGGCTGCCGACACCTGTCCGGGAATCCAGCCGCGCCAATGGTCTTCGATGGCCTCGAGCACCATGCGCAGGCGTGCCCTGCTTAGCTTCCGGTAGACGGGCGACGTCTCCAGTTCACGGCGTACCTCTTCGTCGTCGGGCCAATAGGACACTTCGGACCGCTGTGAGGAGAAGAACCGCCGTACTGTTTCATCCATCTGATCGATGGGTGCATTGCGGATGACGGAGACAACTTCCGCCATGATCTTGTTGTAGGACTTCGCCGTTGCGCGGATCAGCATGCGGCGCATCAGCCAACTCTCGAGTACGTCCAGAGTCGTGTCGATTTGTTTCTGAGGCAGCGGGCCCGACTTATGGTCCAGCAGCGCGAGCAAAACAGGCTTGATGATCTCGCTTTCCAGCGCCTTGACGCGATAGACAAAAAGCCCGACGCGGTCGAGGGGGCCGTCCAGCACCTGTGCCTTTTCGGTGAACTCCCGATAGATCGTCGCGGCCCGGTGGATCTCTTTCAGGAGGTCGAGCATCGGGTGACCAGACTGGTGGTCGGCGTATTCCTTGAAGCGGGAGAAGACTTCGCGCGCGACCACTTCTTCACCCGTCCGGGCGACCAGCCAATGGTTCAGGAACACCGATGATCGAGGGATCCTGACGCGGCCGACGTTGACTTCTTCCTCCCAGAAAGCCGTTTCGAACTGCGCCCAGTACTTGTTGTACGCCTCTTCGACATTGGCTTTTTGCTCATGCAGACGCTGGAAGACGAAATTCTTGATCAGGTCGGCTGCAGTGAGGACGGCACCACGCGCATTAAGTGTTTCGAAAATCTCCTGGGCATTCTCCTGTGCAGAGAGATCGATGACAACAATCTGCAGAAGCTCGCGAGCACTGCGTTCGATGGCTTCTGCACGCGCAGCGATTTTGTCGGGGCCCTCGGCATGGAGCCAGGCGCGGCACTGCTGTGAGAAGTACTGGTGAGCCTTGACAATGCGGGAAGCGCGATATTCGAGCTTCTGATAATCGACGGGTGCGGATGCCCCCATCACCTCGTAGAACGCCGGGCGGTCGCGGTTGGTAGGCCAAACCTTGAAGCGATCTTCCTGGTTGCGACAGAACGCTTCATCGTTGGCGATGAGAAACTTCAGACGCGCGGCCTGCGTTGTGGCGCCAGCCGTGGCTATTTCGGTGTGGATAGCGTCAAGCAGAAGCTGCAGAGTCGTCAGTCGCTGTTGTCCGTCGATGACTGTGCGCTGCTGAAGATCGCTCGTGGAGCTGGGAAGTTGTTGCAGGACGATGGCACCGAGGAAATGTGGTGCTTGTACTGTATTCGGTGACTGCAGCTGGCGGGTAGCACCGCGCACCAGGTCTTTCCAAAGAGGCTCCCATTGCAGCTCCTCGTTCCAGACGTATGGCCGCTGGAAGAGTGGAATAAGCAGCCGCTGAGGCTGCATGAAGATGGCTTGTGGAGTCCGGACTTGGGTATCCATAGGGATCGGGCTCTAGGAGACGGTGAGTTCGCGATAGGAAGCTTCTTCTGCTCGTCAATGTGGAGGTGGCGATCGCCCGGTCACACAGACCACCTCCTTGTTCAGGAGCACGATCTGGTCCGCCACTTTCCGGGTGGACGGGTCAGTGTCCAGCCCGAGACGCTTGAGCGTGTAGTAGAGCAGGGCTTTGCGGACGGTGACCTTGCACTTGCCGTTGCGCATGCCGTAGTCTAGCGCCACCACTTTCTTCTGTGCATCTGACAGCCCCGGGTGCGGGCCGATTTCCAGCGTGACGTGCGTGTGCCAGTCGGCATCCTGGCTGTCGTCGATATCGCTGGGGCGGCTGTCCCGGATGCCGAGGATGCGCGCCAGCAGGAAGTCCTTGAAACAGCCGTCGGTGAAGCAGTACGCCCGGGCATGCCAGCGGAAGCCGTCGAAGGCAATGGCGTGCGGTGCGATCCAGCGCCAGCGTGGGGCCGGGCTGGAAAGGGACTGGTATTCGATTTCGATGGCCTGTCTGCTGTGAATGGTCTGGAGCACGGTGCGCAGGTGGCCGGCGTCGATGCCCCGAGCGGGGCTGCGCACCGTATCGAAGTCCGGCATCTGGCCGATCCAAGTTTCCTCCTGCATGACGATGCCGCCGGAGATCGACCGCAGCTGGGACAGGTAGCCGGCCGGGTCCGGTCTCAGGAACAGGGGCTCGAAGCGGTCGCCCCGGACGTAGGTGCGGGCGCTCTTGTCGTAGACCATGTTGCCCGGCGCCATGCCGAGGTAGCAGTTGAGGTCGGTGGAGGCCTGGTTGATCGAGATCCCGAAGGCGGCCATCAGGTCGGCGCGGTTGACATGGCCTTCCCAGAACAGCCGGAACTCGATGAACTCGAGTCGGCGCTCAATGTCCCACCGAATGCTGCCTTGCGTTGCCCCACCTTTGCCCCCGGTGACCTGCATCGAAATTGTATTCGACCATTTTCTGGTTGGTTTTTAAAGGAGGAGGCTGCGGCAGGTGGCCCAGCGTCGTGGGGGTGAGGGCGGTGGTGCAGTCAGTGAGTTATGGTATTTTTCATGGTATTTGATGCAAAGCGTCTTAGTAACCTATTGATCTATATGAGATTAAAGCGTAAATTGATGTTCGAGTGGGAGAGCGCCGCTCGCGGACACGGCGCCGATCATGTACCTGCCCGCACCGTTTCGCTCGGATGACCCGGCCATCGCGGCCGAGCTGATGCGCGCGCATCCGTTCGCCAGCCTGATCAGCACGGACGATGACGGACTGCCTTTCGTGACGCACTTGCCGCTGCACCTGCAGGCGCGTGCGGACGGCTGGGTGTTGCTGGGGCATGTCGCCAAGGCCAATCCGCATGCGCGCTACCTGCAGGCGCGGCCGACGGCGTTGGCGACGTTTTTGGGGCCGCACGCCTACCTGTCGCCGTCGGTCTATCCGGACCGACAGCGCGTGCCGACGTGGAACTATCTGGCCGTGCATTGCACGGTGCAGGCGACGCTGCTGGCCGAACCGCGGGACAAGGACGTGCTGCTCAAGCACCTGATCGGTGAGCACGAGCCTGCGTACGCCGAGCAGTGGCGCTCGATGGACCCGTCTTACACGGAAAAGATGCTGGCCGGCATCGCGGCCTTCGAGTTGCGCGTGCTGCGCTGGCAGTGCAAGCTCAAGCTCAACCAACACCGGCCCGAGTCGCACGCGGCGATGCGCGCCGCGTATGCGCGGGGCGATGCAGGGGCACAGGCGCTGGGCGTCTGGATGGATCGGCTGGGTCTGGCCGCCGGAGCGCCCACCCCGCCGCCCGATGGGACATGAGCGACACCGACGACCGCTACATGGCCGAGGCGCTGGCGCTGGCCCGGCAGGCAGCCGAGGCCGGCGAGGTGCCGGTGGGGGCCGTGGTGGTGCATGCCGGGCGCATCGTCGGCCGGGGGTACAACCAGCCGGTGGGCAGCGGCGATCCCACGGCGCATGCCGAAATCGTCGCGCTGCGCGAGGCCGCGCGCACACTGGGCAACTACCGCCTGGACGGCTGCACACTCTATGTGACGCTGGAGCCGTGCGCCATGTGCGCGCAAGCGGCCTTGCACGCGCGGGTGGCCCGCGTGGTCTATGGTGCGGCGGAGCCCCGCACGGGGGCGGCGGGATCGGTCGTGGATCTGTTTGCCCAGCCGGCGCTCAACGCGCATACCGCCGTGGTGGCAGGGGTGCAGGCCGAGCCGGCGGCGGCCCTGATGCGGGCCTTTTTCGCCCGCCGGCGCCGCGAGCAGCGGGCCGCCGCCGAGCCGTTGCGCGAAGACGCGTTGCGCACCCCCACCGCGGCCTTCAAGGCCGTGTGGCAGCGGGCATGTGCCTGGGGGGTGACACCCCAGGCTTCCCATACGCGCCAGGATTTGCCCAGTCTGGACGGGCTGCGCTTGCACTGGGTGGATGTGGGGCCATCGGACAGCACGGCGCCGTGGCTTTGTCTGCACGGGCCGCTGGCGTGGTGGCCGCAATGGGGGCCGTGGCTGCCGCCCCGGCTGGCGCAGGGCGAGCGCTGTTTGGTTCCAGACCTGATCGGCTTTGGCCAGAGCGACAAGCCCAAAAAGCCCGCGTGGCACAGTCCCGCGCGCCATGCCGAAATCCTGCGCGACTGGCTGGATGCGCTGGCCGTGGACACCTGCCGGCTGGCCCTGGCCCCCGGCGCGGAAGCCCTGTGGCCCGCGCTGCAAACCGCTCTGGGGCCGCGCGTACGGGATGTGCTCCATGTGCCGGCGGAGGAGCTGCTGCCCCCCGCTGGGGACTGGCTGGATGCGCCCTTCCCCGATCGCGGTCACCGGGCTGGCCCCCGGGCGCTGACCGGTGCGGCCCGATAATCGGGCCATGCCCAGTCTGTACATCTACTCCCCCAGCGGGGCGGTGCGCGACCGCGCCGCCTTTCGGCGCGCCGTGCGCCGCTTGCAGGCCGCCGGCTACGAGGTCGCGGTGGACCCCGCGGCGCTGGCCCGACACCAACGCTTTGCGGGCGATGACGATGCGCGGCTGGCCGCCATCGAGCGCGCGGCCGCCAGCGGTGCGGACGTGGCGCTGACCACGCGCGGGGGCTATGGCCTGACCCGTCTGCTGCCGCGCCTGCCATACGATGCGATCGACGCCGCCGCGCGCCGTGGCATGGCGTGGGTGGGGCTGAGCGATTTCACTGCGTTTGGCCTGGCTGTGCTGGCCCAGCGCGGGACGGCCACCTGGGCCGGCCCGGCGGTGATGGAGGACTGGGCGGTCGATGCGCCGGACGACATCACCACCGCCTGTTTCGATGACCTGGCGCAGGGCGTGGGGGAGGGTTCCGGCTGGCGGCTGCCGCTGTCCGACCTGCGGGCGCACCCCGAGCTGGCGGCCGGCTGGCGTGTGGAAGGCGCCATGCTCTGGGGAGGCAATCTGTCGATCCTGGCCGGGCTGGTGGGTACCCCCTACTTGCCGTCGGTGGATGGCGGATTGCTGTTTTTGGAGGATGTCGGGGAACACCCCTACCGCATCGAGCGGATGCTGACGCAACTGCTGCTTGCGGGGGTGTTGGGGCGGCAAAAGGCCATCCTGTTGGGCGCGTTCAACCGCTTTGCGCTCACGCCCCACGACCGGGGGTTCCGGCTCGAGACGGTGGTGGCGTGGTTGCGCGCCCAACTGCCCGGGGTGCCGGTGCTGACCGGGCTACCGTTCGGCCATGTGCCGACCAAGGTCGTGCTGCCGGTGGGGCGGCCCGTCGATGCGATGGTCGAGGGCCGCGACGCCTTGTTGTTCTGGGGCTGATCCGCCGGCCGATCAGGCCGCGACCGCGGCCGCCTCCGCCACGCGGCGCGCGATGTGTGCCAGCGCCTCGTCCACCTGATCGATGAGGATCAGGCACAGGTCGCCGGGCTGCAGGCGCGCCAGCGCCGTGTCGATGGCCAGGAACTCGCCCCGGATGGCGGTGTGCCAGCGGGTCTTGGGCGCGCCTTCGAGGCCCTGCTGCAGCAGGGCGATGACTTCGCCGTCCGCCCGTCCGCGCTGGCAGGCGTCCTCGAACAGCACCACTTCGTCGAAGACCTGGCCGATCTGGCGGGTTTGGTCCACGATGTCCTGGTCGCGCCGATCGCCGGCCGCGCTGATGACTGCGACCCGCTTGCCTGCCGGCAAGGCCTCGGCGGCGCGGCACAGCGCGGCGATCGCATCCGGGTTGTGACCGTAGTCGGCAATCACCGTGGCGCCGCGGTACTCGAAGCGGTTGAACCGGCCGGGCACGGTGGCGACGTCGGAGGCAAAGCTCTCCAGTCCGCGGGCGATGGCATCCCATGGCACCCCGACGGCCCACGCCGCGGCGATGGCGGCCATGGCATTGTCGACCTGAAAGCCCAGCGCCCCGCCATCGGTGAGCGGGATCTGGGCCAGCGGCAGGCGCACCTGCCAGCCCCCTTCGGCCGCGACGATGTGGCCGTCTTCCACGAACACTACGCGCTTGCCCAGCGCGCGGTGGGTGGCGATGACCGGGTGGTGCGGCGCGGGGCCGAAATAGGTGATCTGGCCCGGGCAAAAGTCCGCCATGGCCACGCAGTGGGGGTCGGCCGCGTTGAGCACGGCCATGCCCCCGGCGGCCACGTTCTGCACGATCACGCGCTTGAGGACGCTCAGGTCCTCCACGGTGGTGATGTAGTTGAGGCCCAGGTGGTCGCCCGTGCCGATATTGGTGACGACGGCCACCTGGCAGCGGTCGAACGCCAGACCCTCGCGCAGAATGCCCCCGCGGGCGGTCTCCAGCACGGCGGCATCCACATCGGGGTGGGCGAGCACGCGGCGGGCGCTGCGCGGGCCGCTGCAGTCGCCGCTGTCGATTTGCCGACCGTTGACATACACCCCGTTGGTGTCGGTGAAGCCCACGCGCCAGCCGCGCTGTTCCAGTAGGTGCGAGGTCAGGCGCACGGTGGTGGTCTTGCCATTGGTGCCGGTGACGGCAATGACGGGGATGCGCCCGTCCTCGCCCGGCGCGAACATGTGGTCGATGATGGCCTGCCCGACGTTGCGCCCCTTGCCAAAAGAAGGGCTGAGGTGCATGCGCAGGCCTGGCGCGGCGTTCACCTCGACGATGCCGCCACTTTGCGACTCCAGCGGCTCGCCCACGTTGCGACACACCACGTCCACGCCGCACACGTCCAACCCCACCGTCATGGCAGCGGCCACGGCGCGCTGCGCCACCAGCGGATGCACCTCGTCGGTGACGTCGGTGGCCGTGCCGCCGGTGGACAGGTTGGCGTTGTTGCGCAGCACCACACGAGCGCCGCGCGGTGGCACCGAGTCCGGCGTTAGCCCCTGCTGTGCCAGGCGGTCGATGGCGATGTCGTCGAGCCGGATGCGCGTCAGCGGCGTGGCGTGCCCATCGCCGCGCCGCGGGTCGGCATTGACCGCGTCCACCAACTGGCGCACGGTGTGCACGCCATCCCCTACGACCAGCGGCGGATCGCGGCGCGCCGCGGCGACCAGCTTGCGCCCGACGACCAGCAGCCGAAAATCGATGCCCGGCAGATAGCGCTCGACCATCACCTCGCTGCCGTAGTGGCTGGCGACTTCGTAGGCCGCCAGCACCTGCTCGCGCGTCTGGACGTTGACCGTCACGCCTTTGCCCTGATTGCCGTCGCGCGGCTTGACGACGACGGCTCCGCCCAAGGCCTGCGCGGCCCGCCAGGCGTCCTCGGCGTCGGTGACGGGGCGCCCCAGTGGCACGGGCACGCCGGCGGCGTGCAGCAGTTTTTTCGTCAGCTCCTTGTCCTGCGCGATCGCCTCGGCAATCGCGCTGGTGGTGTCGCACTCCGCGGCCTGGATGCGGCGCTGCTCGCTGCCCCAGCCAAACTGCACCAGACTACCCATGGTCAAGCGCCGGAAGGGGATGCCGCGCGCGACGGCCGCATCGACGATGGAGCCGGTCGAGGGGCCCAGGCGGATGTCCTCGTCCAGTTCTTTCAGCCGGCCGATGGCGGCGGCGGTGTCGTAGGGCAGGTCGTCCCGCGCCGCCTGCAGAAGCTCCAGGGCCGTGTCGAAGGCCAGACGGCCGACTTCCTCCACGGTGTACTCGACGACGACTTGGTAGATGTCTGGCTCGGGCGCGGCGATGGTGCGGCTGAAACTCAGCGGGCAGCCGGCGTGGGTTTGCAGCGCCAGGGCGGTGATCTCCAGCGCGTGCGCCATCGACACCACGCCATCGGCGGTTGGATCCGGCAGCACGCCAAGCTCGGGGAAGCGCTGCCGCAGCCGCGCCTCGAAGCCGGCCAGGCGGCGCAGGTCCGACTCCTCTGGTGTGCAGTGCACGGTCGCTTCGATGGCCGTGTAGCGGCTCCACAGATTCGGGCCCCGCAGGGCCCGCAGGCGGGTGACGTTCATGGCGGCTCGGGCAGCAGTGTCAGAGGACGGAGAGTTGAGGGGCGGCGGTTTCGATCCCGGCACGGATCAGGCCGTGGGGCAGGCCCAGCGCCACGGCGGTGCCCAGCACGGCCAGCAGCGTCTCGACCCGGATGTGGCGCAGCACGGCTTGTACGCTGGGGTGATCCAGATCCAGCACTGGGGTGGTGCCGTTGGCGCTCACCAGCACGGCTTGCCGCCCGTCGACGGTCAAAAAGCGCCGGCCATCGGCCACATGCGCCTCGCGCGCCGTGTGGCGCGGATCGGTGCTGAACAGCAGCACATCGCCGTCGCACAGTTCGGCCAGATTGGCGCACACGTCGCAGTCGGCGTTGAGCACGGCGCACCCCTGCGGCAGCACCACATCGACCTGGGTACGCAACACCTTGCGCATGTGCTCGCGGGTGGTGATGTAGTGATCCTCCAGCCCTTCGGGTTCGGGCACGTCGGTCACCACGCCCACCAGACAGCGGTCGTAGGACAGGCCCTCGTCCAGGATGCTGCGCGGGGAGTTTTCGATCACGGCCGCATCGACGCAGCGGTTCATGAGGATGCGCTGGCCGGCCTCCCAGTCCGAAGGCAGGCTGGCGTCGATGGGGTGGGACTGCAAAAACAGCCGCCCCCCGCACGAGACGCCGACGGTGTGGTCGGCGCGTTGCAGCAGCGATCCGATCAGCAGCGCCAGCGGCGCCGTCTCCCGGGTGCCGGTGATGCCGACGACGGGGATGCGGCCGTTCTCTTGCCCGGGGAACAGGTGATCGACGATGGCCTCGCCCACCGGGCGCGGCTTGCCGTTTGCGGGCTTGAGGTGAGGCAACAGCCCGGGGCCGGCGTTGACCTCCACGATCGCCCCGCCTTGCGCGGCGAGGGGCCGGCCGATGTCTTCCACCACCAAGTCGATGCCCGCGATGTCCAGCCCCACCACGCGGGCGGCCAGGGCCGTCAGCTCGGCGACGTCGGGGTGCACCAGGTCGGTCACGTCGTCCGTCAGCAGTCCGGTGCGCTGAACCAGCACCTCGCGGCCTGCCTCGGGCACGCTGTCCGGCTCCAGCCCCTGGCGGCGCAGCTCCAGCATCACGTCGCGGTTTTCCGGCAGACGGATGGTGTCGAGCGGGAACTCTTCCTCCTCGCCCCGCCGGGGGTCACTGTTGATGTCGCGTTCGATGAGTTCGCGCACCGTGTGCACCCCGTCGCCGACGACCACGGCACGCTCGCCGCGCGAGGCAGCGACCACGCGCCCCCCGATCACGAGCACCCGGTGTTCGTGGCCGCGGATGTAGCGCTCCACCATGACTTCGGAGCCCTCGCGGTCGGCGAGCTCGTAGGCGATGGCGACTTCTTCGCGGGTGCGCACATCAAGCGAGACCCCACGCGCATGGTTGGCGTCCACCGGCTTGACGACCACGGGCAGCCCGATTTCCTCGGCCGCGGCCCAGGCATCGTCGGCGCTGGTGACCACGCGCCCCTCCGGCACCGGCACGCCGCACTCGGCCAGCAGCCGCTTGGTCAGGTCCTTGTCGCGCGAGATGGTCTCGGCAATCGCGCTGGTGCGGTCGGTCTCGGCGGTCCAGATGCGACGCTGGCGCGCACCGTAGCCCAACTGCACCAGGTTGCCATCGGTCAACCGGATGTGCGGGATGCGGCGCGCCGTCGCGGCATCGACGATGGCCGCGGTGCTTGGCCCGAGGGCATGGCGGTCGATCAACCCTTTGAGGCCCTTGACCGCCGCCGCCACGTCGTAGGCTTGGTCCTCGATGGCGGCCATGAGCAGGTCGCGCGCATCGAGCAGGGCCTGACGGGCGACTTCCTCCTGGCGGGCGCGGATCACCAGCTTGTAGATGCCACGCTCGCTGGTCGATCGGGTCTGCCCGAAGCTGGTCGCCATGCCGGCCAGGTTCAGCAGCTCGATGGCCACGTGCTCCATGATGTGGCCCGGCCACGTGCCTTCGCGCAGCCGCTGCAGAAAGCCTCCCCGCTCCCCGACGCCGCAGTGGTGCTCGATCAAGCCCGGCAGCCAGGCCGTCAGCCGCTCGTACAGGCCGGGGATGGTGTTGGAGGGGCATTCCTCGAGGTCGCCGATGTCGATCAGCGCCTCGATCGCGGCCCGGTAGGTCCAGAGGTTGGGTCCGCGCAGGTGGTGCATGCGCAGGATCCGGATGGTCTTGTGCGACATGGAAAAAACGTTGTAGGGTCGAACGGGCCCGACCGTCGCCGTGCGGGGCCGCTGCGCGATCCGTCGCATCCAAGCGGCACGGGTCGGCCGTAGAATGCGACGCCCGCGCGCCGGCATCGCCGATGGATATTGTGATCCAGCGGCCCGAGACTGGTGGCATTTGGTGAAACGAAATTACAACATGTCGTATCCGACGCCATCGACCCCCGCCTGGGCAGGACTGCCCGCCGCGTGGCGCCCCGCCGTTGAGCGCACCGATGTGGCCGGGGAGGGGGCGTCCGGTGGCGTCTGGCTGTTGACCGACCTCGACACCGAGCTGCGCTTTCGCGAGGGCTTGCTGTGGATCGCGGCCGGCCGGCTGTGGTGGGCGGCCGAACCGCAGGCCACGCCGGTGGGTTGGTCCATCGAAGCTGGTCTGGCGCTGTGGATGAGCGACCACAACGGCGTGGCCGCGCTGGAGCTGGTGCGCGAGGCCCGCGACGGCGCACCCGCCGAGCGACTGGCGGTGTGGCGCTATACCCTGGGGCGCCAGGTGCCTGCGCGGCGGTTGATGGAGCGCTTCGAGGCCCTGCGCGACGCCGCCGGCCGCCCGGTCGCGGCCCCCGACGCCGCCGTGTTGCAGTGCCCGGTCTGCCACGCTCCGATGGAGCCGGAGGACGACGAGTGTGCCGTCTGCGCCCAGGTGGTGCACACCCCGCCGTCCACGCTGACGCTGTTGCGGCTGTGGCGTTTTGCGCGGCCCTATCGGTGGCAATTGCTGGCGGGGTTTTTGCTGACGCTGGCCGCCACGGCGGCCACCCTGGTGCCGCCGTACCTGACCATCCCCTTGATGGACGATGTGCTGATTCCCTACCAGAGCGGGCAGCCGATCGACGTGGCACGGGTGGGCTGGCTGCTCGGCGGCCTGCTGGGCGCTGCGCTGCTGGCCTGGGGCCTGGGCTGGGCCAAGACCTACATCCTGGCGCTGGTGTCGGAGCGCATCGGCGCGGACCTGCGCACCACCACCTATGAGCACCTGCTGGGCTTGTCACTGGAATATTTCGGCAACCGCCGCACCGGCGACCTGATGGCGCGCATCGGGTCGGAGACCGATCGCATCAACATCTTTTTGTCGCTGCACCTGCTGGACTTCGCCACCGACGTGATCATGATCGGCATGACCGCGGTGATCCTGTTGTCCATCAGCCCGACGCTGGCGCTGGCGACCTTGCTGCCGCTGCCGCTGATCGCGTGGTTGATCCACGTGGTGCGTGACCGGCTGCGCACCGGGTTCGAGAAGATCGACCGCGTCTGGGCCGAAGTGACGAGCGTCTTGGCCGACACCATCCCCGGCATCCGCGTCGTCAAGGCGTTTGCGCAGGAGGGGCGCGAGGCCGAGCGCTTTCGCGAAGCCAACCGGCACAACCTGGCCGTCAACGACCGGCTCAACCGGCTGTGGTCGCTGTTTTCGCCGACGGTGTCGCTGCTGACGGAAATCGGCTTGCTGGTCGTGTGGGGCTTTGGCATCTGGCTGGTGGCGCGCGGCTCGGTGACGGTGGGCGTGCTCACGGCTTTTTTGGCCTATATCGGGCGCTTCTACACCCGGCTGGATTCGATGAGCCGCATCGTCTCGGTGACGCAAAAGGCCGCCGCGGGCGCCAAGCGCATCTTCGACATTCTGGACCACGTCTCCAGCGTGCCGGAGCCGGCCCAGCCCGTGCCGCTGCCCGTGGTGCAGGGCCGCATCGAGGTGCGGGGCGTGGCCTTTCGCTACGGCAATCGCTCGGTTATCCAGGGGCTGGATCTGGATGTGCGCCCGGGCGAGATGATCGGCCTGGTCGGTCATAGCGGCTCGGGCAAGAGCACGCTGGTCAACCTGATCTGCCGCTTCTACGACGTGGCCGAAGGGCAGATTCTGGTGGATGGCGTGGACATTCGGCAACTGCGCGTGGCCGACTACCGCCGCCACATCGGCCTGGTGTTGCAGGAGCCGTTCCTGTTCTTTGGCACGATTGCCGAAAACATCGCGTACGGGCGCCCCGATGCGACGCGCGAGGAGATCATCGCCGCCGCGCGCGCCGCGCATGCGCACGACTTCATCCTGCGCCTGCCGCAGGGCTACGACTCGTTGGTGGGCGAGCGCGGCCAGGGCCTCTCCGGTGGCGAGCGCCAGCGGATCAGCATCGCGCGTGCGCTGCTGATCGACCCGCGCATCCTGATTCTGGACGAGGCCACCTCCAGCGTGGACACCGAAACCGAGAAGGAAATCCAAAAGGCGCTGGATAACCTGGTCCGCGGGCGCACGACGATCGCCATCGCGCACCGCCTGTCCACCCTGCGCCGGGCCGACCGGTTGGTGGTCATGGACAAGGGCCGCAAGGTGGAGGAGGGCAGCCACGACGAGCTGATGGCCCGTCAGGGAGCCTACTGGCGGCTTTACCAGGCGCAGGCCCGTCAGGCCGAAGCCGAGCGCGAACTGCTGAAGGATTAACCGCCATGACGACGAGCCTGCCCGCCACCCAAGCCCCCGAACTGCGCCGCAACAGCGCCGGACGCCTGGAATGGCGCGGCCCCGATGGGGAATGGGTCAGTGGCGTGGTGCCGGTGCGCGCCTTCCCCATCCAGGCCCCCGACCGGCATGTCTCGCTCGTCGGGCCGGACGGTCACGAAGTCGCGTATGTCGAGTCGCTGGCGGCACTGGATGCGCCGACCCGCGCCCTGATCGAGCAGGCGCTGCACGAGCGGGAGTTCACCCCCGTCATCCGGCGCTTGCTGGAGGTGAGCAGCTTTGCCACCCCCAGCACCTGGACCGTGGAGACCGACCGCGGCGTCACGCGCTTCGTGCTCAAGGGCGAGGAGGACATCCGCCGCCTGGCGCGCGATGTGTTGCTGATCCAGGACAGCCACGGTGTGCAGTACCTGATTCGCCGACCGTTGGAATTGGATCGGCACAGCCGGCGTCTGCTCGACCGTTTTCTGTGACCAAACAACCCATTTATTAACAATGGGTTGTTGACGTCACTTCAAGTTACCACTGAGGAATTGCTGCAGCCGTTCGCTGCGCGGCGACGTGAGCACCTGCCGCGGGTCGCCCTGTTCCTCGATGCGGCCCTGATGCAAAAAGACGACGTGGTTGGACACCTCGCGGGCAAAGCCCATCTCGTGTGTCACCACCACCATCGTGCGGTGCTCCTCGGCCAAACCCTGCATGACGCGCAGCACCTCGATCACCAACTCCGGATCCAGCGCGCTGGTGGGTTCGTCGAACAGCATCACCTCGGGCTCCACCGCCAGCGCGCGCGCAATCGCCACCCGCTGTTGCTGTCCGCCGCTCATGTGGGCGGGGTAGCGGTCTTCCACACCCTTGAGGCCGACCCGGTCCAGGTATTTGCGCGCGGTGGCGACGGCCTGCTCGCGCGGCACCTTCAGCACGTGGACGGGTACTTCGATGATGTTTTGCAGCACCGTCATATGGGCCCAGAGGTTGAAGTTCTGGAACACCATGGCCAGCCGCGTGCGCAGACGTTGTAACTGTGCGGGGTCCGCCGCCTGGAGGTCGCCATCGGCGCCGGGCTTGAGCCGCAACTCCTCGCCAGCCACGACGATGCGCCCCGCGTGCGGCCGCTCGAGCAGATTGATGCAGCGCAAAAACGTGCTCTTGCCCGACCCCGAGCTGCCAATGATGCTGATCACATCGCCCGCCCGCGCCGTGAGGGAGACGCCTTTGAGCACCTCGTGCGCGCCATAGCGCTTGTGGATGTCTTCGACCTGGAGTTTGACGGGGGCAGTGCTCATGGCAAGGGATGCGTGGGGGCCAGGCGGGGGCAGGACGGGCTCATTCGGACAGCAGGTAGCCTTGACGTACGGGCTGCTTGCCGGCCACCTTGGCCACCGCCAGTCCGGCGGTGGCATAGCGTTCGCGGGTCCGGGCGTACAGTACGCCGCCCTGGGCAGTGCGCAGGGTCGTGGTGTGGCCAGTAATGGGGTCGATGACCTCGGCGACGGCGTCGCCGGGGGCCAGCCGTGCGCCGGTGTCCGTCAGAAACACGAGCACGCCAGGGCCGGGCGCCTTCAGCGGCTCGGAGCCGGCCAGCGGTGTGGGGGCACAGGCTGGATCGGGCATGGGCCCGGGGTCCCCAGCCACCGCGCCCAGGTGCTGCAAATATCGCCAGATGCCATCGGCATCGCGGGCCGCCCAGGCGTGACCGACGTCCGCTTCCCCGCGCAGCTCGACCGTCGCGCTGACGCAGGCTTGGGGCAGCGGCACCGGGCGCCCCGCCGCCGACAGGCGCGCCGCCAACTGCGACCACAGGCCAGAGAGCTGCTCGTCGAAGGGCTGCCCGCCAGCACCGTAGTCGGCAACCAGCACCGTCTGCGCCTGTAGCCAGCGCGCCAGGGGTTCGAGAGTGGGCCAACAGGCGGTCTCGCTGTACAGGTGCAGCACGGCTTCGGAGTCGCAGTGTAAATCGAGCACGACATCGGCATCGGCCGCCAGACGGAACAGCGCCAACCGCAGGCCTTCGAGCTCGGTGACCGGTGTTTGCTCGGCCAGCCAGTCGAGCACGGCCTGTCGCACCCGCCGGACATTCTCCGCCGCGTCCGCGCCCAGGGCATGACCCGCCCGGTCGAAGGCCACCTGGGCCAGGTCCGGGTAGCCGCGGTTGAAGTTTTCGGAGGTGTTGAGCTCGAAGCGGCCCATGGGCCGGTGGTCGATGCGCTGGGCCAGACCGATCGGGTTGGCCACCGGGACGAGCACGACTTCGCCGCGGATGGCGCCCTGCGCCTCGGCAGCGGCGAGCTTCTGGCGCAGGTGGTGCGCCACCAGCATGCCGGGCAGCTCGTCGGCGTGCAGGCTGGCCTGGATGTACACCTTGGGGCGAGCCCCGGGCGTGCCGAAATGCAGGCTGGTGACCGTGCGGGCACTGCCGAGGCTGGTGCAGGGCAGGGGGTGGTGACGGACGTCCATTCAGGTGCGGCGCGGCGCCAGGTGGGCCAGGAAGCGGCGCTCGGCCAGCTTGAACATGCCCACCAGCGTGAAGGTGATGCCGAGGTAGATGGCCCCGGCGAACAGATAGGCCTCGAAGGGTAGGTAAAAGTCGGAGTAGACACGGCTGGCCGCTGCGGTCAGATCCGTCATCGCGGGCACGGTGCTGGCCAGACTCGTGCTGTGCAGCATCATGACCACCTCGTTGCTGTAGGCCGGCAGCGTCCGCCGCAGCGCACTGGGCATGACGATGCGCCACAGCACCTGGCGGGGCGACATGCCCATCGCGCGCGCGGCCTCGATTTCGCCATGCGGGGTTTCGCGGATGGCCCCGGCCAGCATCTCGGCCGTGTAGCCCGCCGTGTTCAAGGCGAAGGCAAGCAGGGCGCAGTAGAACGCCTCCTTGAACCAGGTCCAAGGCCAGATCTCGTCCCAACGCGCCTGGATCCAGTCCAGTTGCGCAATGCCGTAATAGATCAGATAGACCTGGATCAGCAGCGGTGTGCCGCGGATGACGTAGGTGTAGCTGCCGACCAGCCAGCGCAGCCAGGCATGGCGGCTGTTGAGCGCCAAAGCCAGAAACAGGGCCAACACGCCCCCGACCGCCAAGGACGACAGCAGCAGCTTCAGCGTGGTCCACAGCCCCTGGCCATAGAGCTCGAGCTGCGCCGGTTCGAAAATCACAGACCAGTTCACGGTGACACGCCCGCCCGATCAACCCTGCCACGAGGTGACGCGCCGCACCCCGAGGCTGAAACGGTCGTTGAGGCGGCGCAGCGCCCACAGCGACACCGACGTGTAGATCAGAAACAGCGCCCCCACGAACAAAAAGAAGAAGAACGGCTCGCGCGTCGCGGCCGAGGCCTGTTTGGCCAGAAACGTCATGTCCTTGAGCCCGATCAGGCTGACCAGGGCGGTGCTTTTGATCAGGACCAGCCAGTTGTTGGTGAAGCCGGGCAGGGCGTAGCGCACCATTTGCGGCAGCGTGATGCGCACGAAGGTCTGCAGCCGGCCCATGCCGAAGGCCCAGGCCGCCTCCATCTGTCCGCGCGGAATCGCCAGAATTGCCCCGCGAAACGTCTCGGTCATATAGGCGCCGTAGATGAAGCCGATGGTCAGCACGCCCGCGACGAAGGGGTTGATGTCCACCGGCTCGGCGCGGCCGAGCGACTCCAGCAGCGCGTTCAGTCCAATCGTGCCGCCATAGAAGACGAGCAGCATCAGCACCAGCTCCGGCACGCCACGCACCACGGTGGTGTAGACCGTGGCCACGCCGGTGAGCAAGCGGCGCCCGGAGAGCTTGGCGGTGGCGCCGAGCAAGCCCAGCACGATCGAGACGGCCAGCGACAGCAGCGACACCGCCACCGTCAGCAGCGCGCCTTCGAGGATCGCGGGAATGTAGTCGAGCATGTGCCAATGAAAAACGCGTCTCGCCGGTGCCCACCGGCGGGCGACGCGCCATTCACCCCGTCAGATCAGTTGCCGTACGGATCGAAGTCGAAATACTTCTTGGCGATTTTCTCATACGTGCCGTCGGCGCGAATCGCCTTGATTGCCGCGTTGATGTCGGCCTTGAGCTTGTCTTGGCCCTTGCGCATACCCACGCCGACGCCATATCCGAAGTACTTGACGTCGTACAGGTCCGGGCCGACGAAGCCGTAGCCCTTGCCCTCCGGCTTGCGCAGGAAGCCACCGCGCACCTCGACCTTGTCGGCCACGGTGCCGTCGAGCCGGCCCGATTTGATGTCCAAATACACCTGATCCTGCGCCTCGTAGGGGATCACCTGCACGCCGGCGGGCTTGAGTTCACCCATGGCGTACTTTTCTTGCGTGCTGCCCTTGAGCACGCCGATCTTCTTGCCCTTGAGCGAGGCCGGGCCGCTGTAGGGGGTGCCTTCCTTGACGACGATGCCGCTCGGGGTCTTGTAGTACTTGTCGCTGAAGTCGATGACCTTTTTGCGGTCGTCGGTGATCGACATCGAGCTGATGATGACGTCGTACTTGCGCGCCTGCAGGCCGGGGATCATGCTGTCCCACACCTGTTCGACGTACACGCACTTGCGGTTGAGCTTGGCGCAGATCGCCTCGGCAATGTCGACGTCGAAGCCGGTCGGCTTGCCATCGGGCGTCTTGTAGGTGAACGGCTCGTAGGTCGCATCGATGGCGACCTTCAGCTCGTTGCCCTGGGCCTGAACGGCACCGGAGTACACGATGGCCGCAAGACCGATGGCTTGCAGAATGTGGCGGCGCTTCATGAGGGTGTCACCCAAAGTTGAACATGAGCGCCATTGTAGACAGGCGAGTGCCCTGGGCCGACTCGTGGTTTCCCGTTGGGTGCTCCGTTTTGTTTGACTTAACATAATACACATTGTGGAACATATGTACACCCGAACCGCGGCGAACGTCAGTCCTCCGCAAAGGCTTCTTCGCGGCGTTTTTTGATCGACGGCAGCGCCACGACGATCAGCAATAGCACGGCGGCGACCAGCAAAGCCGCCGACAGTGGCCGGGTCACGAACACGCTCCAGTCCCCGCGCGACAGCAGCAAAGCACGGCGCAGGTTTTCTTCCATCATGGGGCCCAGGATCAGACCCAGCAGCAGCGGCGCCGGCTCGCAGCCCAGCTTGATGAAGACATAGCCCAAAATGCCGAACAGCCCAACCATCCACACGTCCCAGGTGTTGTTGTTGGTGGAGTACACGCCGATCGCGCAAAACAGCACGATGGCCGGAAACAGCCAGCGGTAGGGCACCGTCAGCAGCTTGATCCAGATGCCGATCAGCGGCAGGTTGAGGATGACCAAGATCGCGTTGCCGATCCACATGGAGGCGATCAATCCCCAGAACAGGTCCGGGTTGTTGGACATGACCATCGGCCCGGGCTGGATGTTGTGGATGGTCATCGCGCCCACCATCAGCGCCATCACGGCGTTGGGCGGAATGCCCAGCGTCAGCAGCGGGATGAACGACGTTTGCGAGCCGGCGTTGTTGGCCGCCTCGGGGGCCGCCACGCCGCGGATGTTGCCGTGGCCAAATGGTTTTTCATCGGGGGCCAGGCGGGTTTTCTTTTCGATCGTGTAGGCGGCAAACGACGACAACAACGCGCCGCCGCCCGGCAGGACGCCCAGGATGGCCCCGAGCGTCGTGCCGCGCAGGATGGCGGGCGTCATCAGGCGGAAGTCGCGCCGCGACGGGAACAGGCCCTTGAGCTTGGCGGTGAACACCTGCCGCTGCTCGGCCGGCTGCGAGAGGTTGTGGATGATCTCCCCGTAACCGAACAGGCCCATCGCGATGACGATGAAGCCGATGCCGTCGATCAGCTCGGGGATTTCGAAGGTGTAGCGGGCGACGCCGGAGTTGATGTCGGTGCCGACCATGCCGATCAGCAGGCCCAGGATGATCATCGCGATGGCTTTGAGCAGCGATCCCGAGGCCAGCACCACAGCGCCGATCAACCCCAGCACCATCAGCGAGAAGTACTCGGCCGGACCGAACTCGAAGGCCAATTCCGTCAGCGGAATGGCAAACGCGGCGAGGACCAGCGTACCCACCGTCCCGGCAAAAAAGGAGCCGATTCCCGCCGCGGCCAGCGCCGGCCCCGCCCTGCCCTGGCGCGCCATTTGGTAGCCGTCCAACGTGGTCACGACGGAGGATGCCTCGCCCGGCAGGTTGACCAGGATGGCCGTCGTCGAGCCACCGTATTGCGCCCCGTAGTAGATCCCGGCCAACATAATCAGGGCCGCGACCGGGGGCAAGGCATAGGTGGCCGGCAGCAGCATGGCGATCGTCGCCACGGGCCCCAGCCCGGGCAACACGCCAATCAGCGTGCCCAACAGACAGCCGATGAAAGCGTAGATGAGATTCTGGGTGGTGAAGGCGACCGAGAATCCGAGCGCCAGATTGTTCAGCAGGTCGGTCACGGCACCCCCCTCAACCCGAAATGAAGGCCGGCCAGGCCTGGAACGGCAGTCCCAGCAGCCGGATGAACAGCACGTCGCTGGCGGTGGCCAGGAGGATGGCCAGAATCGCGACTTCGCGCGGCTGGAAGCGGTTGCCCGCAATCGAGGCGACGACGACGAGTGCGACCACGGACACGATCAGCCCCATGGGCGGCAGGCCGATGGCCGGCAGCCCCCCCAGCAGGACGCCAAAGATCACATTGGCGCCAATGATGTACAGCAGCGGCTCGAACGCGATGCGCCCCAAGTCCCCCGCCGGGTCGCGCGTGTCGCCGAGCGATTTGAGCGTGATGAGCGCGCCCAGGATCGCCAGGATGACGCCGAGCGCCAGGGGAAAGTAACCCGGCCCCATACGGGCGGAGCTGCCCACCTCGTACTCCAACGCGCCGATGGCAAAAACGCCGCCGGTGACGGTGAACAGCAGCCCGGCGACGAAATCTTTCTGGTTGCGGATGGCCAGCACGGTATCTCCTCCAACGAAGGCGCAGCGGATTGTCCCCGATTCGGCACCGAGCCGCCTCCGGGTCTGCCCTTGGGCGCGGGCAAACCGGCTACCAAGTGCCGCGGGGTTGGCGCGCCCGGATGGCCGCCGCGATCAGCTCGACGACGTTTTGCCGGCTCACCTGGCGGGCGAAGTCGATGGCGTCGAGCGCCTGCTGATTGCGTAGGGTCGGGTCGGCGCCCTCCTCCAGCAACAGGCGCACCACCTCTTCGCGCCCGTAGCGGGCGGCCATCATCAGCGGGGTCGTACGGTTGGGGGATTCGGCGTCGATGTAGGCATGGTGCTCCAGCAGCAGCCGCGTGATCGCCAGCGCATGCCCGCCCTTGTTGGTGGCCGCGTAGTGCAGCGGTGTCCAGCCCGGCCGGTTGACCTGCGCGCCGCGGGCCAGCAACTGTTGCACCAAATCCAGATGGCCGCGCAAAGCGGCCATCATCAGCGCGTTCTCGCCAGCCGCATTGACCGCATTCACATCGACCGCGGGCTGTGCGATCAGGTAGCGCGCCACCGCCAGGGCGTCGCGTTGCAGGGCCAACACCAGGGCCGGGTTGAGGTCGGGGTCCGGGGTATTCAGGTCGAGCCCGCGCGCGTGCAAATCCCGGACCGTGGACAGGTCGTCGCGGATCACCGCGGTGATGAACTGGTCGTAGGCGCGTTGCGCCTGCGCCCCGCCCGAGGATAAAAAAACCGCAATCAAAAAAATAAGATGGAGAATTTTTTTCATGCGATTTCTGCGCGGTGGGGCGCGACCGCTTGGACGGCACGGGTGAACAACCGATCGAAGTTGGCGCTGGTGGCCTCGGCCACGGCATCGACGCTCAGGCCCTTGAGCTCGGCCAGTTGCGCGGCTACATGCGGCACATATGCCGGTGTGTTGGTTTTGCCGCGGTGCGGCGCGGGTGTCAGGTAGGGGCTGTCGGTCTCGATCAGGCAGCGGTCCAGCGGCACAAAGCGGGCAACGTCGCGCAGGTCGGCCGCGTTTTTGAAGGTGAGAATGCCCGAAAACGAAATGTAGAACCCCAGATCCAGCGCCGCGCGCGCGACCTCGCGGGTTTCGGTGAAGCAGTGGAACACCCCCCGGGCCCGCGGGCGGTCCGGCTGGTTGCCCGCCACAAAGCCACCCTCTTCCCGCAGAATGGCCAGCGTGTCGACCGAGGCGCTGCGCGTGTGGATGATCAGCGGCAGATCGGTCTGGCGAGCGGCCCGGATGTGGATCCGAAAGCGCTCGCGCTGCCATGCCATGTCGGCCACCGTGCGCTCGCCCAGCCGGTAGTAGTCCAGCCCCGTTTCGCCGATGCCGATCACCCGCGGTAGCGCGGCGCGCTCGACCAGATCGGCCACGGTGGGCTCGCGCACCCCTTCGTTGTCCGGATGCACGCCGACCGTCGCCCAAAACTGCGGGGCAGCGTCCGCACCGTCGAGGGCTAGGCGGTGCACGTTGTCAAAACCTTCCAGGGTGGTGCAGATGCACAGCGCCCGCAGCACGCCGGCGGCACGCATCGTCGCCAGGATCTCGGGATATTGGACCTGCAGCTCGGGAAAGTCCAGATGGCAATGGGAGTCGGTGAACATGCAAATAGGAGTGCGTGGGGTGCCGCCCGTCGATCGGGGCGGCGGCTGTTGGCTCAAAGGGTCTGGGTCGGCCGGTCGGAAGCCAGGTGGGCGCCCAGGATTTCCTCGATCCGCGCCCGGAGCACGCGGGACTTGTCGTCCGCCGGGAAGCGCACCCCGATCCCCGGCGTGCGCGATCCGGTCGATCCCGCGGGTGTGATCCAGGCGACCTTGCCGGCGACGGGATAGCGTTGCGGATCCTCGGGCAGCGTAAGCAGTACATATACATCCTGCCCCAGCGTGTACTGGCGCGACGACGGCACGAAGATGCCCCCCTCAGTGAACAAGGGGATGTAGGCCGCGTAGAGCGCGCCTTTTTCCTTGATCGACAGTTGGATGACCGTGGGGCGCGGATGGGAGGCCGCGTCGCCGCCGGCCGGCGAGCCGGTGTTCATGGCCGCGAGTGTATCGCCGCGCTGGCGGGCTGGCCGGAGGGGCGCGCGAAAACCGCGCGGGTGCGCTCGGCCCATGCCTCGGCCCACAGTCCGGCCTGCAGCGGGTGTTCGGCCGTGCGCCACGCCTGTTGCAAAGCCCGCCAGTAGCCGGACAAACGGCGCGCGATGGGATTGGGCGGCAGCGCTTCGGCGGCAAAGTAGCGCGGGGGCGCCCCCGCCGCCAAGCCCATGGCGTCGTGGCACAGCAGCATCAGCACCTGCAACTGGCGCGGGATAGGCCAGTCGGCGATGGCGGACCAGTCCCCTTGGACCAGTTGTTGGGGCAGATCGGCCCACAGCCGCGCGGTCACCCCCAGTCGGGCCCAGGCCAGCGCCTCCTGCGGCCGGCCGCCGGCCGCCCGCCAGCATGCGGCCCAGTCCGCCTCGGTCAGCGCCCGTGTCGACGTGGACTCCTCCGCCGCCGTCTGCATCAGCCAGGCGCGGCCCTCGGCCTCGGTGGGCCAGGCCATGGCGTGGGTTTGGCAGCGGCTGCGGATCGTGGGCAGCAGCAGGTGGACCGCTTCGGTTGCAAGGATGAACCGTACGCGCCCGGGGGGCTCTTCCAACGTCTTGAGCAGCGTATTGGCCGATTCCGCATTCAGGCGCTCGGCGGGGTGGATCAGCACGACCTTGCCCTGTCCCCGGGCGTGCGTGACCTGGGTAAACGCAACCGCCGCGCGGGTGGCTTCCACCCGGATCTGGCGGCTGGGCTTGATCTCCTTGCGCTCGATGCGCTCTTGGGTGGCCGCGTCCAGCGGCCAGCCTAGGTCGAGGGCCTGCTGTTCGGGCATCAGCACGAACAGATCGGCGTGGGTGCGCACGTCGATGGCGTGGCACGCCGGGCAGTCGCCACAGGCTCCGTGCGCGCCCGGCCGTTCGCACAACCAGGTGCGCGCGAGCGCGAGCGCCAGGTCGTGCTGGCCCAGACCCGCGGGCCCCGCCAACAGCACGGCGTGGCCGCGCAAGGCCAGCAGATCCCGCAGTTGCCGCTGGAGCCAGGGGGCGTTCGTCATGGCAGCAGCCCCCGCTGGCGACACACGGCCTCGATCTGATTCCATACGGCGGTGAGGTCCACATCCGCCGCGATGCGTGCAAACCGCTCGGGCGATGCAGCCGCCCGCTGTGCGTAGCCGTGAGCGACCCGTTCGAAGAACTCGCGCGGCTGGGCTTCGAATTTGTCGGGTGCTCGCGTCGCCGACAGGCGGGCGGCCGCCACCACCGGCGGCACATCGAACCACAGGGTCAGATCCGGCTGGCGCAGCCCGTTGGGCGTGGACTGCACCCACGTCTCCAGCGTGCCCAGCACTGTCAGGTCGAACCCGCGGCCATAGCCCTGGTAGGCGAAGGTCGCGTCGGTGAAGCGGTCGCACAGCACCACGTCCCCGCGCAGCAGCGCTGGCTCGATCACCTGCTGCAGATGATCCCGCCGCGCGGCGAACATGAGCAGCGCTTCGGTCAGCGGATCCATAGCGTCGTGCAGCAGGCATTCGCGCAGCTTCTCGGCCAGCGGCGTACCGCCGGGTTCGCGCGTGACCAGCACCGACTGGCCCGCCGCCCGAAAGCGATCGGCCAGCGCGGCGATGTGGGTGGATTTGCCGGCACCGTCGATGCCTTCAAAGCTAATGAAACGCCCAGCGGTGGCAGCAGTGGTCATGTCACAGGTCACGGTCGAACGGCCGGTAAGACCACAAATCGGGCCTCGAACAGCGGGGTATCGGGTCGAGCATACAAGAAGGGCAAGCGGACTGTTTGCGGCGGGGTCGCCAAAGGCCAAGCGGACATCAAGCCACCACCATGCTCGGCCTGTACGAACACCTGCGGCCTGCCGCGGGGATCGGGCATCGGCTGTGCCGCCACGAACACCTCGGCCTGCGGGAATTGCAGCCGCAAACCACCGGCGATCACAGCGTTGGGCACGACGATCACACCCGTTTGAAATCCAGCGCCACGGATGGCCTGGGCGAGCCCCGGGATAGGCAAATTCCATTCATCCGGCCGCGGTTTGCCACCCTGGTGGTACCCCCGCAGCGCCATCAGAGCCAGGAAAAGAAGCGCAAGTCCCACCGACACCCACTGGTAGGTCCGCCAGCGCTGGGCATTCCAGTCGAGAGGCAGCATCACAATCACCAGAGCGGGTAAAAGAAACAGCATCGGCTGCAGCCAGCGCGCCTTGATCTGAGTGGCCCCCATGAGAGCCATCACCGCCAGCACGACCACCACGAGGGCTCCATAGGCCAAGATCCACGCCTGCATGGCTGGCCGGGGCAGTTCTGTGGTCTGGGGGCGCTGCACGCCCTTGCCGCGTCTCCACAGCGCCAGCCCTCCAAATACCAGCCACCACGGTGTTGCAAAGGCAAGTACGGCCTGAGCAGCCACACCGATGCGCTCACCCACGGAGCGGCGGTCATGCGCCGTCATCTTGGCAAGGGTCCCACCGCTGACCAGATCCCAGTGCTCGACCGCCCACACCAAATGTGGCGCAACGACTGCTCCTGCGATTGCCATTGCCAACAGGGTGTACCGGCTGAACAGGCGATGGCGCCATCCCCGCGAGAAGACGGCGGCCACCAGCGCCAAGGCCAGGAATACCGCAAAGTTGTACTTGGCGAGCAAGCCCAAGCCCGCAACCGCACCCAGGGCAACGTAGTCCCGCGGCAGCCCCCGCTCGACGATGCGCACCATGAGCCAGAAGGCCACTGCGGCGCACGCGGTAGCAAGGACGGTGTGGGTGAGATCGCGCTGCGACTCCCACCCCAGGGTCGGCAGCCAGAGCAACGAAGCGCCCGCGACCACAGCCGCCGGTGTGCCCGCCAGTCGGCGCACAGCCGCGGCTGTCGCGGCGTAGATGACCCACAGCAGCGTGTTCTTGAGCGTGGTCAGCCCGGCAATCGACACCCCCGTGACGCTGAACCAGGTGGCCTGCAGCCAGGTGTAAAGCGGGGGCTGCGTGCCGTACCCCCACGCCAGGCGTTGACTCCACAGCAGCTGCTCTGCCTCATCCAACTCGGGCGACGGAGACACGAGCACCCTCACCAAGGCGTGCAGGCCAAAGTACACCGTGATCGCGACCAGGTAGGCTCGCCACAGCCGTCGATCCGCTGCGGCAGCCGCACCCACTGCCGCTGCCGTCACGGCCGCCCTCCCAGCTGGTAGCGCCGCACCGCCCGGTTGTGCTCCTCGAGCGTGCGGCTGAACTCGCTGGAGCCGTCGCCGCGGGCCACGAAGTAGAGAGCCCGGCTGGGGGCCGGCTGCACCGCAGCCAGCAGCGAGTTCCAGCCCGGCATGGCGATGGGGGTGGGCGGCAGGCCGGCGCGTGTGTACGTGTTGTAGGGGGTGTCGGTGGTCAGGTCCCGCCACCGCAGGTTGCCGTCGAAGGCCTCGCCCAGGCCGTAGATGACGGTCGGGTCGGTCTGCAGGCGCATGCCGATGCGCAGGCGGTTGATGAACACGGCAGCGACGTGGGCGCGGTCGGCTTCCAGCCCGGTTTCCTTCTCGACGATGCTGGCGAGGATCAGCGCCTCGTCCGGCGACCCCAGTGGCAGCCCGGGCTGGCGTCGGGCCCAGGCATCGGCCAGGCGGGCGTCCAAGGCCGCGGCGGCCTGCCGCAGGACGCGCGATGCAGGCGTGCGCTTGGGATACACATAGGTGTCGGGGAAGAATCGCCCCTCGGCATGGGCGACCCGCAGGCCCAGGTGCCGCGCCAGCGCGACAGGGTCGTCGCCCGCTGGCAAATCGTCGATCAAATGTTCCGCAGCGCGGACCGCCTGCAGCACTTGGCGCACATTCCACCCTTCCACCAGCGTCAGGCGCCGCACCGCCTGTTCGCCGCGCACCAGCTTGTCCAGCAGCGTGGTGGGGGTGGTGCCCGGCGCGATCTCGTAGCTGCCGGCCTTGAGCGCGCGCGATTGCCCCGAGAGCCGGAACCACAAGAACAGCCTCCAGGCCGAGGTGTCCACCCCCGAGGCGACCAGTGCCTCGGCCACCTCGGCGGCGGACATGCCCGGCTCGATGACCACGTCCACGACCGGCTGCCCCTGCAGCCGCAGGGACAAGGGGCGGTGCAGCCACGCGGCGATGGCGGTGGCACCGGCCAGCACGGCCACCGCCGCGAGCAGGGTCCAACGGAAGGCCAGGGATCGCAACGAGCGAGACACGGGTAATGGGCGGGTCGCCATCAGCGGCGCCAAGGCTGCGGGAGAATACGGCCGACGATGATAGCCGCAACCATTGTTTGCCCATGATGCCTGCCCCGAATCTCGCCATCGACGCCGCCGCCCTCCCCCCCATGCACGGGGTCGTCCGCCTGGAGGACTGGGGTGTGGTCAGCGCCCAGGGTGAAGAGGCGGCCGCGTTTCTCCATGGACAGTTGACGCAGGACGTCATCCTGCAGCGCGATGGCGAAGCGCGGCTCGCCGCCTATTGCACACCCAAGGGGCGCATGCTGTTCAGCGCCATCGGCGTTCGGCGCGATGGTGAGGTGCTGCTGTGCGCGCCGCGCGAACGCATCGCGCCGACCGTCAAGCGCTTGTCGATGTTCGTTCTGCGGGCGAAGGTGCGGCTCAGCGACGCGTCCGAGCAATGGGCGTTGTGGGTGGCGGCCGGTGACGCAGTGCCCGCTGCGCTGCCACCGGCGGTTTGGTGTGTGTGGCGCGAGGGCGACCGGACTTGGGTGCGATTGCCGCCCGGGGCGGATGTGCCCCGGGCGCTGCTGATCCAGCCGTCCTCTGCCCCTGCGCCCGAGGGGGCTGCGCTCGCTCTCGCCCATTGGCAGTGGCTGGCGGTGATGAGCGGTGTGGCCCACATCACCGATGCCGTGGTGGAGGCCTTCGTGCCGCAGATGCTCAACTATGAGTCGGTGGGTGGCGTCAACTTCAAGAAGGGGTGCTACCCGGGGCAGGAGGTGGTGGCCCGCAGTCAATTCCGCGGCACGCTCAAGCGGCGCGGGTATCTGGTCCATGCCGATGCTCCCCTGGCCGCGGGGCAGGAGGTGTTCCACGCCGCCGACCACGAGCAGCCAGTGGGGCTGATCGCGCAGGCGGCCCCGCACCCGACCTCGGGCTGGAACGCGGTGGTGTCGCTGCAGACCTCGGCCGCGGACGGGCAGGCACTCACCGCCGGTGGGCCGGATGGCGCGCCGCTGCGCCTGCTGCCCCTGCCCTACGACCTGCTGCAAGACATTTGACGCCATGTGCCTGATGGCCTGGGCGGTGGGGCAGGATCCCGCGGCACCACTCTGGCTGGCAGCCAACCGCGACGAGCAGTGGGATCGCCCCACCCTGCCCCTGCACGCCTGGACCTTGCCTGACGGCGGGACGGCCTGGAGCGGCCGGGATGCCCTGGCTGGGGGATCGTGGCTCGCGTTCGGCTCGGCGGGTCGGGTGGCCATGCTGACCAATGTGCGCGCCTGGCCGCCCGAGCCGGCGCAGGACCGCAGCCGGGGCAGCCTGGTCACCGCTTGGCTGGCGCCCGAGGACCTACCGACGTGGGCCGACTTTGCCCGTCGATACGACCCCGCGTCGTACAACGGTTGCAACGTGGTGCTGGGCGATGTCCCGCGGGGACACTGGGCGTGGCTGACCAACCGCGACCCGGGCCCCGCGCGCGCCGATGATCCCGCGACCGAGCGCGTCGAGGGCTGGTGGGCGCGGGAGTTACCGCCCGGCGTCTATGCCCTGTCGAATGCGGCGCTGGATACGCCTTGGCCCAAGCTGCGCCGACTCAAATCGGCCCTCGACCGGGCCCTGGCCGCATCCCGCGTGGAGGCGGCGTGCAGCACCTTGCTGGAGGCCCTGCGCACCCACGTGCCTGGTGCAAATGTCGGGCAGCATCTGGAATCCAGCCCCTATGTCCACTTGCCCGAGCGCCGCTACGGCACGCGCAGCAGCCTGATCGCCCGTTGGGACCGCGCCGGCACCCTGACGCTGACCGAGTGGACCTATGCCAGTCCGCAGGGGCCGGCGGCGGCCGATCGCGCCGATCAGAGGCGCATTTCCATCGACTGGTGGGGAATGCCGACCTCGTCATAGGGCTCGCCCACGCGCTGCCAGCCCAGCCGCTCATAGAAGCCGATGGCGGTGCGTTGCGCGCTCAGGCGCAGGGTATGGTCGCCGCGCGCACGGGCGGCATCCGACAGGGCCTGCAACACCCTTGTGCCGACGCCTGTGCCGCGCAGCACGCGGTGCACCACCATGCGGCCCACCTTGCCCACCCCCGGCTCGGCGGTCAGCAGCCGGCCTGTGCCCACCGCCTGGCCCAGGTGGTTGTAGGCCACGGAGTGCAGTGCAGTGGCGTCCGCCGCGTCCCACTCCTCCGATTCCGGGATGCCTTGTTCGTCTACGAACACCGCGCGGCGCAGCGGGGCCGCATCGCGCTCCAGGGCGTGCCAGGGGCCGGTCACCACCCGAAGCACGTCCTGGCCGGCTTCGTAGCGCTGCACCAGCTCGCGCAGCGCCGCCGGCACCGGACGCGAGGTTTGCGTGGCCGGATCGGCAAACACATAGACGATTTCTGCGCCCACCAGCGCTCGCTCGCCGAGGAACAGCGCACCGGTCATCGTCATCGATGAGTTGCCGATACGCTCGCAGCGCAGCGCCACGTCCACCTGGTCATCCATGCGGGCACTGGCAGCAAACTCGAGGCTTGCCTTTTTGACGTAGAGCTCGCCGCCCAGTTGGTGCATTGCATCGGCGTAGGGCAGGCCCAGCGCGCGCCAGTACTCGGTGGTGCCGACGTCGAAATACATCAAATAGTGGGCGTTGAAGACGATGCCTTGCATATCCACCTCGGCCCAGCGCACGCGCAGGCGGTGGAAACATCGGAATTCGTGGCGCTTCATGGCGGGATTTGGGACAATCGCGGGCTTTGGACGACGCAGGCCCGATTATGTTGCCCCACCAGCTAGAACTCCTGTCACCCGCGCGCGATGCCGACATCGGCATCGAAGCGGTCAACCACGGAGCGGATGCGGTCTACATCGGCGGCCCGGGCTTCGGGGCGCGCGCCAACGCCGCCAACCCGCTCGGTGCCATCGAGCGGCTGGTGCGGCACGCACACCGCTACCACGCGCGGGTCTTCGTCACGCTCAACACCATTTTGCGCGACGACGAGCTGGAGCCGGCACGGCGCCTCATCTACGAGCTGTACGACATCGGCGTGGACGCGCTGATCGTGCAGGACATGGGGCTGCTGGAGCTGGACCTGCCCCCCATCCAGTTGCATGCCAGCACCCAATGCGACATCCGCACGCCGCAAAAAGCCCGGTTTTTGCAGGACGTGGGCTTTTCCCAGGTGGTGCTGGCGCGGGAGCTGACGCTGGAGCAGATCGCCGCGGTCGATGCGGCGCTGGGGCCGCGCGACGCGCCCGGGCGTGCGGTGCTGGAGTTTTTCATCCACGGCGCGTTGTGCGTGGCCTACAGCGGCCAGTGCTACATCAGCCACGCCTACACCGGGCGCAGCGCCAACCGGGGCGACTGCTCGCAGGCCTGCCGCCTGACCTACGAGGTGCGCGACGCGCAAGGGCGCATCCTGGTACACGACAAGCACGTGTTGTCGATGAAGGACAACAACCAGAGCGCTAACCTGCGCGCGCTGATCGACGCCGGCGTGCGCAGCTTCAAGATCGAGGGTCGCTACAAGGACATGGGGTATGTGAAAAACATCACCGCCCACTACCGCCGGCTGCTCGACCAGATTCTGGAGGAGCGGCCCGATCTGGCGCCCTCTTCCAGCGGCCGCTGCACCTACACCTTTACGCCGGATCCGGACCAGAACTTCAACCGAGAGTTCACCGATTACTTCGTCAACGGCCGGCAGATCGACATCGGCGCCTTCGACAGCCCCAAGAACCCAGGCCGCCCGATCGGCTGGGTGGTGCGCACGGCCGCGGACCATGTCGAGATCGAAACCGACGACCCCGCGACCGAACTGGCCAACGGCGACGGCCTGTGTTATCTGGATCTGCAGCACAACCTGATCGGTCTGCAGACCAACCGGGTCGAGCGGCTGGGCCCGGGAACGGAAGGGGGCACGCGCTGGCGCATCCACCCCAAGGATACGATGGCCAGCCTGAAGGATCTGCGCCCGGGCACGGTCGTCAACCGCAACCGCAGCATGGCCTGGGTGCGGGCACTGGAGCGGCCGTCGGCCGAGCGGCGCATCCCGCTGTGGGTGCAGCTGCGCGCGCAGGGGAATGCCCTGTGCCTGACGCTGACCGATGCCGATGGCTGCACGGGCGCGGCCACCCTGTCCGGCCCCTTCGATCTGGCCCGCGATGCCGCCTCGCACAAGGCGCGGCTGGCCGACGGGCTGGGCCGTTTGGGCGATACGGTGTTCGAGGCCGTGGCGCTGGATGTGGCGCTGCCGGCCCCGTGGTTCGTGCCGGCGTCCCGGCTGAATGCGCTGCGACGCGACGCCGTGGCGGCCCTGATGGCCGCGCGCGAGGCGGCCCGTGTGCGGCCGGTCCGCGCGCCGGCCGTGCAGCCGCCCGTGCCCTATCCCGACGATGTGCTGACCTACCTGGGCAACGTCTACAACCACAAGGCGCGCGACTTTTACGCCCGCCACGGGGTGCGCGTGATCGAGGCCGCCTACGAGAGCCACGAGGAACCGGGCGAAGTCAGCCTGATGATCACCAAGCACTGCGTGCGCTACAGCCTGAGTCTGTGCCCCAAACAGGCCAAGGGGGTGACGGGCGTGCAGGGCACGATTCGTGCCGAGCCGCTGGTGCTGGTCCACGGGCAGGAGCGCTTGACGCTGCGCTTCGACTGCAAGCCGTGCGAGATGCACGTCGTCGGGCGCCTGAAGCGCCATGCGGTGCGCGATGCCGAACGCCAGTCGCGCGAGGCGCCGCTGCGCTTCTATCGCACCCGGCCCGTGCCGACGGCCCCCTGACGGCCGGGGGCCGCCGCGGTCAGACGTAACCCGCCACCGGCATGGGCGTGTGGCGCATGTGCAGCGCCAGCCCCAGGGCGGCCATGTGGTCGCCGTTGCGGCTCAGGATCGCCTGGGCCATGGGCAAAAACTCGGTCTCTTCGAAGCGGGCGTGGGCGCGGTACTGGGCGACCAGCGCCTCCAGGCCGGCGGTGTCCAGTTCGAACGACTGGCCTTTGGCCACTTTCTTGAGCCCGCCCTCCAGTCGCTTCCACAGCGTCTCCAGCGTGCGGTGCTCGTCGGTCAGCCGCCGCACCAGGGCCTGGGTGCGATCGCGCTCCGCCCCGGCTTCGCTGCTGGCGATCACGGCGGGGAACAGCTCGCGCTCCTCGTCCAGGTGGTGCTCGAAGATGGCCTCGCGGAAGAACTCGACCGACTGCTCGGCCACCTCGCGCGCGCGGGCTGCCGGCTGCAACAGCGCCGGCAGCTCGGCCAGCCCGTCGAGCTTGCGCAGGATGCCGGCATGGCATTGGGAAAAATCCGCGATCGGCTGATCGACGGGGGTGGGCGCATCGGATCCGGACATGGCGACACCGTTTTGCAACATCACGATGTGGTCAGTCTAGCCGCCGCGCTGCCGCGAACCTTGACACGCATCAAGGTTCGGTCGACCGCTCAGGTGGGCGCCGGGTTCGCGTTCAGCCGATCCAACGGCGGGCGTTGCGGAACATGCGCATCCAGGGGCTGAAAGCGTCGAGGCCGCCGGTGGCGCCGAGGTCCGTCCAGCTCATCTGCGCATTGCGGAACACCCGCTCCGGGTGCGGCATCATGGCGGTGAAGCGCCCATCCGGCGTGGTGACCGCCGTGATGCCCCCCGGGCTGCCGTTGGGGTTGAACGGATAGGCCTCGGTCGGCCGGCCATGGTGGTCCACGAAGCGCATGGCAACGCGGACGGCCGCGCGGTCGCCGCGCTGGCCAAAGTTGGCATAGCCCTCGCCGTGCGCCACCGCAATCGGCAGCCGGCTGCCGGCCATGCCTTGCAGGAACAGGCTCGGCGACTCGGTGACCTCCACCAGCGACAGCCGGGCCTCGAAGCGCTCGCTGACGTTGGTCGTGAAGCGCGGCCAGTGCTCGGCGCCGGGGATGATGGCGGCCAGCTCGGCAAACATCTGGCAGCCGTTGCACACGCCCAGCCCGAACGTGTCCGGCCGCGCGAAGAAGGCGGCAAACTGCTCCGACAGCTCCGGATGGAAGGTGATGGAGCGCGCCCAGCCGATACCGGCGCCCAGCGTGTCCCCGTAGCTGAAGCCGCCGCAGGCCACCAGCCCGCGAAAACCCTGCAACGCGGCGCGGCCGGACAGCAGGTCCGTCATGTGCACATCCACCGCCTCGAAGCCGGCGGCATCGAACGCGTAGGCCATCTCCACATGCGAGTTGACGCCCTGCTCGCGCAGGATGGCCACGCGCGGCCGCGCCAGATTCAGGTACGGGGCGGCGACGTCTTCGGTGGGGTCGAAGGTCAGCGCCACGTGCAACCCCGGATCGTCGGCCCGGCCGGCCGCGGCGTGCTCGGCATCGGCGCAGTCGGGGTTGTCGCGCAGCTGGCAAATCTTCCAGCTCACGCTGTCCCACACCTGTTGCAAATCCTCCAGCGTGGCGCTGAACAGGCATCGGGCATCCCGCCAGATCTGCAGCTCGCCCTTGCCCGCATCGATGGGGCTGGTGGCGGGGCGGGTTTTGCCGATCACATGGCTGCAGGCCGACAGGCCGTGGGCGCGCAGGGTCTGCAGCACCGCGTCGCGCTCGGCGCTGCGCACCTGCAGCACCACGCCCAGCTCCTCGCTGAACAGGGCCTTCAGGGTGAGTTCGTCGCGGCGCGCGCCGACCTGCGCGGCCCAGTTCTTGGCGTCGCCAAAGTCGGCGCGGCTGTCGCGGATGCCGTCGCCTTCGGTCACCAGCAGGTCGACGTTCAGCGTCACGCCCACATGACCGGCAAACGCCATTTCGGCCACACAGGCCAGCAGCCCCCCGTCGCTGCGGTCGTGGTAGGCGAGCAGTTGCCCGCCCGCCCGCAGCGCATTGACGGCATCGACCAGCCGCACCAGGTATTGCGGGTCGTCCAGGTCGGGCACGTCGCCCCCCGCCTGGTCCAGCACCTGCGCCAGGATGGAGCCGCCCATGCGGTGGCGCCCGCGCCCCAGGTCGATCAGGATCAGCGTGGTGTCCTCCCGCGCGTCGAGCTGCGGCGTGAGGGTGCCACGCACATCGGCCAGGGTGGCGAAGGCGCTCACGATCAGGCTGACTGGGGCCGTCACCTTGCGCGCCTGGCCGTCATCGGTGCGCCACTGGGTGCGCATGGACAGGCTGTCCTTGCCCACGGGGATGCTGATGCCGAGCTGCGGGCACAGCTCCAACCCCACGGCCTTGACGGTGTCGTACAGCGCGGCGTCCTCGCCCGGCTCGCCGCAGGCGGCCATCCAGTTGGCCGACAGCTTGACGCGCGGCAGCTCGATCGGCGCCGCCAGCAGGTTGGTGATGGCTTCGGCCACCGCCATGCGGCCCGCGGCGGGGGCATCCAGCGCGGCGATCGGGGTGCGCTCGCCCATGGCCATGGCCTCGCCCGCCAAACCCCGAAAGTCGGCCAGCGTCACCGCGCAATCGGCCACCGGCACCTGCCAGGGGCCCACCATCTGGTCACGGTGGGTCAGGCCGCCCACGGTTCGGTCGCCGATGGTGACCAGAAAACGCTTGGATGCGACGGTGGGGTGGGACAACACCTCGACGACCGCCCGCTGCAGCGCCACGCCCGTGCCGTCGAAAGCCGCAAAACGGCGCGGGATGCGCGAGACCTCGCGCCGCATCCGCGGGGGCTTGCCCAGCAGCACCTCCATCGGCATGTCTACGGGGCGGGCGTCCGCCTCGGCATTGGCCTGCGCGTCGGCGAGCACGAGCTGGCGCTCTTCGGTCGCCACCCCCACCACGGCAAACGGGCAGCGCTCGCGCTCGCACAGCGCGGCAAAGCGCGGCAGCGCATCGGGGGCCAGCGCCAGCACATAGCGCTCCTGGCTCTCGTTGCACCAGATCTCCTTGGGCGCGAGGCCGCTTTCCTCCAGCGGGATGGCACGCAGGTCGAAGCGGGCGCCCCGCCCGGCGTCGTTCACCAGCTCCGGAAAAGCATTCGACAGCCCGCCAGCCCCCACGTCGTGGATGGCGAGGATGGGGTTGTCCGCACCCAGCGCCCAGCAGTGGTTGATCACCTCTTGCGCGCGGCGCTGGATCTCCGGATTGCCGCGCTGCACCGAATCGAAGTCCAGCTCTGCCGCGTTGGCGCCGCTGGCCATGGAGCTGGCGGCGCCGCCGCCCATGCCGATGCGCATGCCGGGCCCGCCCAACTGCACCAGCAGGGTGCCGGCCGGGAAGGTGATCTTGTGGGTCAGGCCGGCGTCGATCTGCCCCACCCCGCCGGCGATCATGATCGGTTTGTGGTAGCCGCGTTCCACCGCATCCACGTCGGAGGCCACGCGCTGCTCATAGGCGCGGAAGTAGCCGAGCAGGTTGGGCCGGCCGAACTCGTTGTTGAAGGCGGCCCCGCCCAAGGGGCCCTCGATCATGATCTGCAGCGGGCTGGCGATGTGTGTCGGCTTGCCCCCCGGCTGATCGGACCAGCCGCCCCACAGGCGCGAGACCGAAAAACCCGTCAACCCCGCCTTGGGGCGCGCCCCGCGGCCCGTCGCGCCCTCGTCGCGAATCTCGCCCCCGGCCCCTGTGGCCGCGCCGGGGAACGGCGAGATCGCGGTTGGGTGGTTGTGGGTCTCCACCTTCATCAGGATGTGGTGCTGCGCTTCGCTGCGGCGGTAGGTGGGACTGCCCTCGCCGTCGGGCACCGCCACGAAGCGCTCGACCGCATGTCCTTCCATCACCGCGGCGTTGTCCGCGTAGGCGACGATGGTGTGTTGGGGTGCGGTCTGGTGGGTGTGGCGGATCATGCCGAACAGGCTGTGCGGCTGCTCCACCCCATCGATGACGAACTGGGCGTTGAAGATCTTGTGCCGGCAGTGCTCGCTGTTGGCCTGGGCGAACATCATCAGCTCGACATCGCTCGGGTTGCGCCCGAGTCGCTGGAAGGCCGCCACCAGGTAGTCGATCTCGTCGTCCGCCAGGGCCAAGCCCCAGGCGGTGTTGGCCGCTTCCAGCGCCGCACGCCCCTGGCCCAGCACATCCACGCGCTCCATGGGCTGGGGGGCCAACGCCGTGAACAGCCCCGCCGCCTCGGTCGTATCGCGCAGGGCGCTCTCCGTCATGCGGTCGTGCAACAGCGCCGCGCAGGCCTGCCATGCCGCATTGTCCAACGTGGCCGGGCGCCCCAGCCAGCCCGCGAGGGCGCCGCTGTCCAGCGTCAGCCAATATTCCACGACACGCTCGACCCGCCGTGCCGCCAGCCCGCAGTTGTGCGCGATGTCGGTCGCTTTGGACGCCCACGGCGACACCGTGCCCAGGCGCGGCGTGACGACGATGCGCACCCCCTGGGTGGGCCCGCCGTAGGGCTCTCCATACGTCAGCAGGGCCGCCCAGCGGGCGCGAGTGGCGTCGTCCAGCGGGGCATCGGTGGCCACCAGATGCACATGACGCGCGGCTATGCCGGTGATGCGTGCATCGACGGCCTGCAAGCGGGGCAGCAACTGCCGGGCCCGAAAGTGGCCGAGGGCATCCCCCCCGGCAAACGTCGACAGATGGAGCGGGGAGGCAGGGGCGTTCACGGCGATGGCGCTGGGGTGTGGAGAGAGCCCCGGATTTTACCCGTCGGCCTGCGGCGGGCCTGTGGGGTCAATGAGGGTCAATTAGGGTCAATTAGGGTTTGTCCGCCTTGCCGCGCCAGCGGCATGAAGTATCGTGCATGTCCGCCGTCGGCATTTCGCTTCAAGCCAGAGTAGACCCCACCATGACCACCCGCCGCGTCGTCCTGACCCGAAGCGCCGCCGTGATCGGCGCCGCTTCCACCGGGCTGCTGTTGCCCGAAATCGTCCGGGCCCAGGCGGCCCGGCCCGGGGTCGACGGCCGCCGCCGCGACTGGACCTACGAGCGGGTGCTGGAGACCTTTCCCCGCTTAGCCGAGCGCCTCGATCACGGGGGGCAGCAGCTCAGCGGTGGCGAGCAGCAGATGCTGACCATCGGCCGCGCACTCATGAGCAACCCGGACGTGCTGATCCTGGACGAAGCGACCGAGGGGCTGGCCCCGCTGATCGCGCGCGAGATTTGGCGCATCTGCCGCGTCATCCGCGACAGCGGCATCAGCAGCATCATCGTCGACAAAAACTGGAAGCACGTCACCCTGATCACCGACCGCAACGTGATCCTGGTCAAGGGCCGCGTCGCGTTCGAGGGCACGTCCGACGAGTTGACCACCCGCCCCGACGTGCTGGAGCGTTACCTGGGCGTCTGATGCAAACAGGGGAGGCGTTGGTGGCCTCCCCTGCCGTTTGGGATGAACGGAGCGGGTCGAATAGCCCCGCCGCGATTCACTTGTTGACGGGCGATTGCGGATCCAGTAGCAGCGCCATCACATGCTTGATCTGCTGCTCATCCAGAATGCCTTTGTGCCCCGCGCTCGGCATCTTGGTGCAGGCGTTGAAGGCGCGCGAGTTCCAGATCTTGGCCCAGGTGTACTCGACGATGGGCCTGGCCTCGGGGCTGTTGGGATTGGTCACCCCGCGCAGCTTGCCGTAGTTGTACAGGCTCGGGCCCAGCGTACCGAAGGAGATTTCCTCCTTGGTGATCTGGTGGCAGTTGTAGCAATTGCCACCGTTGACGGTCTTGGCGTCGTCGGTCCAGGTCAAACCACGGCCGCTCTGGGCGATGACCTCGCCTTGCTTCCAGTCCCCTAGGAACTTGCCGTCGCTCGGCCACTTGACGCTCTTGTAGGCGACTTCTTCGATGGCCTTCGTCGTCTTGTCGTCCAGGGGCTTGCCCGACACCTCGGACTGCCAGCACGCGACGCGCGCCTCGTCCTGCTCCAAGCGATCGAGCTTGGCAATGCCGCGCTCGACGAACGATTGCTTGACGATCTCCATCGTCATCTTGTCGTACTCGGCGGGCGACGGCGCCACGCTGCAGCCCGCCAACACGATGACCGCCGGCGCGGCCAGAGCAATCAGGGATTTTTTCATGTGCGGATCCTCCGGTTCAGCGCTTGATGGCCGGCGCGATGGACTTGGAGCCCTTTGCGTTGACGCCCATATACACCCCCAGCGCGATCGTCACGTCGCTGGCAAACGTGGGTTCCGGAAAGCGCTGCTGCCGGTAGCAGTCGTTCAAACGGTGTTGCATGCTCCACATCTGACCGTTGGACACCCGGTACGCCGGCCAGGCGGCGAAACCGACACCGTCGCCGGGGTTCTTGGTCAGGTTGGGCAACTCCTGCAGGCGGATGCGCTTGCCGTCCTCGCCGTGGCAGCTCGCGCACGAAAAGTCGTGCGGCCCGCCGCGCAGGAAGAACAGCCGCTTGCCCACCTCGTACATGTCGCGCTCGGCCTGGGTGTTGAACGGCAAATTGAACGGCATGCCGCGCGACTGGCTGGAAATCCAGGTGGCCAGGGCGACGATATTGGCCGTCTCACCGCGCCCGAAGTTGCGCTGGGACACCTCTTTTTTGACGTCGATACCCTGCAGCGTCTCCATGCAGGTGAGCAGCCGGCTCTCCAGATCCTGAACACGGCCGGTGTCTTTGAAGAAGCGCGGCAGCTCCACGAACGCGCCTTTGACCACGCCAGGCCCCTTGCCCAGGTCGCACTGCTCGAGCGAGGCGTTCTTGGGGCCGCGTTTTTGCTTCCACAGGTCCTCGCCCTTGACCTCGAACAGCTCCGCCGGGTTGCCGTCTTGCAGCATCGCCCGGTATTCCTCGATGCCCTTCATGGTGGCATCCTGGGCCACCGCGGCGCTGCCCAACAACGACAGCGCCGCCAATGTGACGAACGTCTTTTTCATGCTAGTTCCTCGCTGTGAACGAGAGAGCGCAGACCGATGCGCCCCACACCGCCGCCGTCAAGCGATCACGGCCTCGTCGGTGCGCGACCCGCCCTTGTTGTCGGTCCACTTG
>NZ_DAISXZ010000012.1:0-37061 GCF_036825565.1 Tepidimonas sp.
ATCCTGACCCGGTCGGCCGGCATGCCGGCGCCCCCCCCTTCATCGCGGTAGCGGCCAGCCCGGTGCCGGCTTGAGGTCGTATTTGGCCCTGGTCTTGCTTGTGACCGAGCCATGTCCTCCCCCCCCTGCCCCGCGCCAGCCGACCTTCTGGACATCGCCGCGATGCGGCTGCACTACCGCGATGCCAAGCGCGGGGTGCTGCGCGCCATCGAGGGCCTGAGCGGCCGCTCGCGCGGCGTGCGCGCCCTGCTGCGGCGGCTGAGCCGCCTGACGGACGACACACTGCGCACGCTGTGGGGGGCATCCGGACTGCCCGACACGCTGGCGCTGGTGGCCGTGGGCGGCTACGGGCGGGGGGAGTTGTTCCCCTACTCCGACATCGATGTGCTGGTGCTGCTGCCCGACGGCGTCCGCGCCGAGGCGGATGCGGCGCTCAAGGCCGCGCTGGAGCGCTTCATCGGCCACTGCTGGGACATTGGGCTGGAGATCGGCTCTAGTGTGCGGACGGTAGCCGAATGCCTGCAGGAGGCGGCTGCCGACATCTCGGTGCAAACCGCTTTGCTGGAAAGCCGCTGGCTGGCCGGGGACCGGCGGCGCTTCGTCGCGTTGGGCCGCGCGCTGGACGAGCAGATCGACCCGCTGGCGTTTTGTCGCGCCAAGCAGTTCGAGATGCAGCAACGCCACCAGCGCTATGAAAACACGCCCTACGCGCTGGAGCCCAATTGCAAGGAATCGCCGGGCGGGCTGCGTGACCTGCAGGTAATCCTGTGGGTCGCCAAGGCCGCCGGGTTTGGCCACACCTGGGGCGAACTCGTGCGCCGAGGGCTGGCCACGGCGCGCGAGGCGCGCCAGCTCAAGGCCAACGAGGCGCTGTTGAGCCTCATCCGCGCCCGCCTGCACACCCTGGCCCAGCGGCGGGAGGACCGCCTGGTGTTCGACTTGCAGACGGCGCTGGCGGCCTCGTTCGGCATCGAGGCCGAAAACACGGGCGACGGCAGCCGGGAGCAGTCGGCGCGCCGCGCGCGCAAAGCCAGCGAGCGGCTCATGCGGCGCTATTACTGGTCCGCCAAGGCGGTGACGCAGCTCAATCAGATCCTGCTCCTCAACATCCAGGAGCGTCTGGAGCGCGACGAGCACGGGATGGAGCCCCCACGCCCGCTGAACCCGCGCTTTCTGGACAAGGGCGGCCTGCTGGAGGTCGCCAGCGACGACCTGTACCTGAAGCAGCCACACGCGATCCTGGAAACCTTTTTGCTGTGCCAGCAAATCCCGGGCATCAAGGGCTTGTCCGCGCGCACGCTACGGGCCTTGTACAACGCCCGCCCCATCATGAATGCGGCGTTTCGGCGCGATCCCGTCAACCGCCGCACCTTCGTGCAGATGCTGCAGCAGCCGCAAGGCATCACGCACGCCTTCCGGCTGATGAACCAGACCTCGGTGCTGGGGCGCTACCTGTGGCCATTTCGCAATACGGTCGGCCAGATGCAGCACGACCTGTTCCACGTTTACACGGTGGATCAGCACATCTTGATGGTGCTGCGCAACATGCGGCGTTTTTTCATCCCGGAGCATGCGCACGAATACCCGTTTTGCTCCCAACTCGCCGCGGGGTGGGACAAGCCGTGGGTACTGTACGTCGCGGCCTTGTTCCACGACATCGGCAAGGGTCGGGGCGGCGATCACTCCGTGCTGGGCGCACGGGACGTGCTGACCTTCGCGCGCCAACACGGCATTGATCGCGAGGATGCGGCGCTGATCCGCTTTCTGGTCGCGGAGCACCTGACCATGAGCCAGGTGGCCCAGAAGGAAGACATCAGCGACCCGGACGTCATCCGCGCCTTTGCCCGGCGCGTGGGCGACGAGCGCCGCCTGACGGGCCTGTACCTGCTGACGGTGGCCGACATTCGCGGCACCAGCCCCAAGGTCTGGAACGGCTGGAAGGCCAAGCTGCTGGAGGACCTCTACCGCGTTGCCCTGCGCGCGCTCGGCGGCGGGTCGCCGGACCCCCACGCCGAAATCGAAGCCCGCAAGCGCGAAGCGCTGGCGCTGCTGGCCCTGCACGCCTTGCCGCACCAAGCGCACCGGGCGCTGTGGGCTCGGCTGGATGTCGGCTACTTCATGCGCCACAGCGCCGACGAGATCGCCTGGCACACACGTCACCTCTCGCGCGCGCTGGCGCAGGCCGCGCCGGGCACGCCGCTCACCCTGGTGCGCGCCCGCCTGTCCCCCGCCGGCGAAGGGCTGCAGGTGCTCGTCTACACCGACGACCAGCCCGACCTGTTCGCCCGCATTTGCGGCTACTTCGACCAGGCCGGCTTTTCCATTCTGGACGCCAAGATCCACACCACGGGCGACGGGCGTGCGCTCGACACCTTTCAGGTCGCGACGGAAACCCTGTCCGAGCACTACCGCGAGTTGGTGGGCATCGTCGAAAGCGGACTGCCGCGCGCGCTGGACCCGGCCACGCCGCTGCCCCCGCCGGGGAGGGGCCGCGTCTCGCGCCGTGTGCGCAGCTTCCCGGTCGTGCCACGCGTGCAGTTGCAGCCGGACGAGCGGGGTCAGCGCTGGCTGCTGAGCCTCTCGGCCAGCGACCGCAAAGGGCTGCTCTACCGCATCGCGGGGGTGTTCGCCCGCCACCGGGTGCAACTCCAGCTCGCCAAGGTCACGACGCTGGGGGAGCGGGTGGAGGACACCTTCGTCATCTCCAGCCCCGCGCTCCACGTCCACCGCGAGCAGGCCCTGTTGACGCAGGATCTGCTGGCGGTGCTGGACGAAACCTGAGCGCAAGATTTATAGTGCCGCCACAAGGAGGTACGGCATGGTCCTTTCACACGCTTGGCCCCTGATCATGGGGATGCTGCTGTTGATGCCCACGCTCAGCCGCGCCGAAATCCCCGCGATCTTTCGCGGCGCCGATCTGGCCGCGGGCGAACAGCTCATCCGCCAGCACCGCTGTGCCCAGTGCCACACCGAGAAGGTGGGCGGCGACGGCAGCGGCATCTACCGTCCACTCGGCCGCATCAACACCCCTGGGTTGCTGCGTGGCATGGTGGAACAATGCAACGCCTCACTCAACCTGCAGATGTGGCCGGAAGAGGTGACGGCAGTGGCGGCGGTCCTCAACCGCGACCACTATCGCTTCCGGGACTGATGGCGCCGGGGTCATCCAGCAAGGCGATCAGGCCCGCTTCGTCGAGAATCGCCACGCCCAGTTCCCGTGCCTTGTCCAGCTTGCTGCCGGCGGCTTCGCCCGCCACCACCCAGTCGGTCTTGCGGCTAACCGACCCGGCCACTTTGCCGCCTGCGGCCTCGATGCGGGCCTTAGCATCCTCGCGCGTCAGTGTGGGCAAGGTGCCGGTCAGCACGAAGGTCTTGCCGCTCAGCGGTAGGGGTTCGGCCCGGGCCTCGCCATCGTGCTCGGGCCAGTGCACGCCGCTGGCGCGCAATTGCTCCACCACCTCGCGGTTGTGCGGCTGCGCAAAAAAGGTGTGGATGCTGTTCGCCACCACCGGCCCCACGTCGGGCACACTCAGCAGGTCTTGCATCGACGCGTCCATGATGGCATCCAGCCGTCCGAAGTGGCGGGCCAGATCGCGCGCCGTGCTCTCGCCGACGTGTCGAATGCCCAGGCCAAACAGAAACCGCGCCAGCGTCGTGGACTTGGACGCCTCGATGGCCGCCAGCACGTTGGAAGCCGACTTGTCCGCCATGCGATCCAGCCCGACCAGCGAGGACAGACCCAAGCGGTACAGGTCCGCCACGCCGCGCACGACGTTGCCGTCCACCAGTTGATCGACCAGCTTTTCGCCCAGGCCCTCGATGTCCATGGCCCGGCGCTGCGCGAAGTGCAGGATCGCCTGCTTGCGCTGGGCGGGACAGTACAGCCCCCCCGAACAGCGGTGGTCGACCTCGTCGGCCTCGCGCACCACGGCGCTGCCACACACGGGGCAGGCCGACGGCATCACGAAGGGTTCGCCGCGCGGCTGCGGCAGGGGCGGCGCCACCGCCACCACTTCCGGGATCACGTCGCCGGCGCGGCGCACGATCACGGTATCACCCACCCGCACGTCCTTGCGCGCCACCTCGTCGGCGTTGTGCAGTGTCGCATTGGTCACCGTCACCCCACCGACGAACACCGGCTCCAGCTTGGCCACGGGCGTGAGTTTGCCCGTGCGGCCCACCTGCACGTCGATCGCCAGCACCCGGGTGAGTTGCTCCTGCGCCGGGAACTTGTGCGCGATCGCCCAGCGCGGCTCGCGCGTGACGAAGCCTAGGACGCGCTGCCAATCCAGCCGATCCACCTTGTACACGACGCCATCGATGTCGAAGGGCAGCGCGTCGCGGCACGCCCCGATGTCGCGGTGATAGGCCGCCAGGGCCTCACCCCCTGCGCAGCGGCGCACCAAGTCCGACACGGGAAAGCCCCAGTCGCGCAGCGCCTGCAGCACCTGCCAATGGGTCCCCCCCTCTGGGCCGTCGCCCAAACCCGAGGGCCATTCACCCACGCCATAGGCAAAAAAACTCAGCGGGCGCGACGCCGTGACGGCCGGGTCCAGCTGGCGCACGGCGCCGGCAGCGGCATTGCGCGGGTTGACGAACGTTTTGTCGCCGCGGGCGCGCTGGCGTTCGTTGAGCGCCTCGAAGTCGTCGCGGCGCATATACACCTCACCACGCACCTCCAGCCGCGCGATGCCCGTCCCCGCTCCCCTCAGGCGCAGCGGGATCTGCGCGATGGTGCGAATGTTTTGCGTCACATCCTCGCCGGTTTCGCCATCGCCGCGCGTCGCTGCGCGCACCAGCAGGCCGTGCTCGTACAGCAACCCAATCGCCAGACCGTCGAACTTGGGCTCGGCCACGTAGACCACCGGCGGATCGTCCGGGCCCAGCGCCAGCTCCTTGCGGATGCGGGCGTCGAAGGCCAGGGCTGCGCCCGCCTCGGTATCGGTTTCGGTGCGGATGCTGAGCATCGGCACCCTGTGGCGCACCGGATCGAAGCCTTCCAACGGGCGCCCCCCGACGCGTTGGGTGGGCGAATCGGGCGTGACCCAATCTGGGTGGCGCGCCTCGATGGCCTGCAGCTCGGCTAACAGGCGGTCGTACTCGATATCGGGGATTTCGGGGTCGTCGAGCACATAGTAGCGCCACGCATGGTGATGGAGGGCTTGGCGCAAGGCCTCGGCACGCCGCCATTCGGGATCGGCCGCCGCCGTGGGCATAGCGGCGAACAGATCGGGTTGCGGGGACGAATCGGGGGCGGAGGGTGGTGCGGACACGGTCGCAATTATCCATCCGCGCATCCCTACGAGCGAGGAGGCGGCGCCTTTTTCAGGGCGCAGAGGCCAACCGAGCGGTGTAGAGGCGCACCGGCTCGATGCCTTCGTACTGATGCCCCTGCGGCAGCGAACGCAAGATCCGCAACACGTTGTGGATGGCACGCTCGTCCACCGCACCGTCCACGGCAAACGCCTCCCGGGTGTGCATGATGACGGACAGAAACGCACCCGGGTCACCGGCAAACCCAGCGAGGCCGGCATGGGGGGCCAGGTCCATCGGCCCAGCCGTCTGCAACCAGCGCAGCGCCCGCTGGACGGCACGGGCGACGGCCTGCAGTTCGGCTGCGTGCGATTCCACCACGGCCGCGGAGGCACTCAACCTCGGGCACAGCACGGGGCCGCCAAGCAGGCGCAGACTCTCGCTCAGGTGCCGCGTGTCCGTGACAACCCGGATGTCCCCTCGGCGTTGCAGGCGGGTCAACATCGGGTCACCCACGCAGACAGCGTCCACCTCGCGAAGCTGAAAGGCGGCCCGCGCCTGCTGCGCCGTAGGCAGGGCGACGAACTGCGTCTGGCGCGGCTGGACGCCATGGGCCAGCACCACCAACCACGCGATCCGTTGCGCTAGGCGGCTCGCCTGCGGCACCCCGATGCGGGCATCCTCCAGTTGCAGCGGAAGCTCCGCGCCGGCCTGCAACGAATGCCGCAGACCGAAACCCAGTTGCGGTGTCCGCGCCAGCGTCAGGAACGCCAGCTCCAACTGTCCTTGCAGATGTTGCCTCAGCACGCTGTCGAAGCCACCCGCGGTCACTCGCACGGGCGAACTCGGCCCAGGCAGCGCCTGCGGCGGCCGCTCGCTCCAGGGCTCGAACGCGACCGGTGCACCCTCGGCGGCGAAGTATCCCAGACGCTCCGCCAGCCGAACCGGCAGGACTTTCAGGGGAGCGTCGGTTTGCCACTGAATCGTGACCGGACGCAGCGTCGCCCGCCGCGGGCACGCGCGCACCGCGGCGGCAGCGACCGCCGCCGCCATTGCCCCATGCGCAAGCACCGCCGCCTGTCCATCCCCGCCGCCTCGTCGCCGCCCTTGCGGACCGTTGGCGTCAGCTTACGCCGCCCGAGCGCGGCAAGCATCGGGATCTGCCCCATGCGGGAAGACCCGGACAACGCCGAACACGGCGTCCGTATCAGCGCCGGTCGGCCAGCGCGTGGGCGATGGTGCCCAGGTCCACGTATTCCAGCTCGCTGCCGACGGGCACCCCGCGCGCCAGCCGCGTGGCCTTCAGGCCCAGAGCCCGCGTCAGTTCGCCCACGACATGGGCGGTGGCCTCGCCTTCGGCGGTGAAGTTGGTGGCCAGAATCACCTCGCGAACCGGCGGCGGCGCCTGGAGGCGTTCCAGCAGCGGACGCACACCGATGTGGTCGGGGCCGATGCCGTCCAGCGGGCTGAGCCGACCCATGAGCACGAAGTAGCGGCCGCGATAGGCCCCCGTGCGCTCCAGCGCCGCCTGGTCGGCGGGTGTCTCCACCACGCAGAGCAGACCGGCGTCGCGGGACGGATCGGCGCAGGTGGGGCACACCTCCTCTTCCGCGAAGGTATGGCACAGCGCACAGTGCCGGATGCCTTCGGTCGCCGCCTGCAGCGCCTGCGCCAGTTGCAGCGCGCCGTCGCGGTCGTGCTGCAGCAGGTGGTACGCCATGCGGGAAGCCGATCTCGTCCCCACGCCAGGCAAACGTTGCAACGCCTGCACGAGCCGATCAAGCCGCCGCGAGGCCGACTGAGCCATGGGGGTCGGGGGCCGAACCAATGGCGCCGTCAGAACGGGAACTTCATGCCGCCCGGCAGCCCCGGCATGCCGGCCGTCACTTTGGCCATACGCTCCTGCGTGGTCTCTTCGACCTTGCGCACGGCGGCGTTGAAGGCCGCCGCCACCAGATCTTCGAGCATGTCCTTATCGTCGGCCAGCAGGCTGGGGTCGATGGTCACGCGCTTGACGTCGTGCTTGCCCGTCATGACCACTTTGACCAGCCCGGCACCGGATTCGCCAGTGACCTCCATTTGGGCCAGCTCCTCCTGCGCGCGCTTGAGGTTGTCCTGCATGGCCTGGGCCTGTTTCATCAGGCCCGCGAGTTGTCCTTTGTTGAACATGGTTGGCGACTTTCGTGAATGCGGATTCAGACGGCGGCAGCGCCATCGACGGGCTGGATGCTACCAGGGACGATGGTGGCCCCGTATTCGTTCATCATGGCCTGGACGAAGGGGTCGGACAGAATGGCGGCCTCGGCCGCCGCCTGTCGAGCACGGCGAGCCGCCGCCCGCCGTTCGGCCGGGGAGTCGGGGGCCGGCCCCACCTCCACGACCAAGCGCCAGTCCTCGCCCACCCCCAGATGCTCGACCAGGGCAGCGCGCAGGCGCTCGCGCGGGGTATCCTGGGCCAGGGTGGTGCGCGGCACGCGCAAGCGCCACCCCTCGGCACGGCGCTCGATCAGCTCGGCCTGCAGCGCCAGCTCGCGCGCCAGGGCCTGCACGCGCCCCGCCTCCTCCAACGCCTCGACCACACGCGCCCATTCGTCGCCGAGCGACCCGTCGGGTGTCGCATCGCCGTCGGTCACCACAGAGGGCGGCGTGGTCGTATCCGGTGGCGGCTCCTCCGGTGGTGGCGATGCCGGTTTGGGCGTTTGCTGCGGTTGAGGCGGTTCAGGCTGCAGCGGCGGACTCTGCGGCGTTTTTTTTTCCGCTACGGCCGGGGCTGCCACGGCCACGGCACCTTCGACACCCGCGGGGAGCTGCCCGGCGCTCTGTCCGCTCGGCCCATCGCCCCAAAAGGTGAGCGCCCGCAGCAACACCATGGTCAGCGCGGCATATTCGTCGGGGGCCAGACCCAATTCGCCGCGCCCGTGCAGGCACAGGCTGTAGAGCAATTGCGTGATATCGGGGGACAGCGCCGATGCCAGGGCTGCCAGCCGCGGCTCGGGCGGCTCATCGGCCCCCGCCGTACCCGTCCATTGCAGCACCGCCATGCGCTGCAGCGCGGCGACCAGTTCCTCGAGCGTCGCGGCGGGTGCCACGCCGTTGCGGCGCATGTCCTCCACGGCGGCCACCAGTGTGCGCGCGTCGCGGGCCGCCAGCGCCTCCAGCAACCCATACACGGGGTCGCGGTCCACCACGCCGAGCATCTGGCGTACTCCGGCTTCGTCCAGGCGGCCGCCGCCGAATGCAATGGCCTGATCCGTCAGGCTCAAGGCGTCGCGCATCGATCCGCGCGCGGCGCGCGAGAGCAGGCGCACGGCCTGCGCGTCCGCGGCAATGCCTTCCACTGCCAGCACGCGCTGCAGATGCTCGGCGACGGTGGCCGGCGCCATCGGCCGCAGGTTGAACTGCAGGCAGCGGCTCAGCACCGTCACCGGCACCTTCTGCGGGTCGGTGGTGGCCAGCACGAACTTGAGGTACTCCGGCGGCTCCTCCAGCGTCTTCAACATGGCGTTGAAGGCGGTGTTGGTCAGCATGTGCACTTCGTCGATCATGAAGACCTTGAAGCGCCCCTGCACCGGCTTGTAGACCGCCTGCTCCAGCAGCGTCTGCACCTCGTCGACGCCGCGGTTGGAGGCGGCGTCCAGCTCCGTGTAGTCCACGAAGCGGCCCGCGTCGATCTCGCGGCAGGCGTCGCACACGCCACACGGCGCGTCGGTGATGTCGCCCTGCCCGTCCGGGCCCGTGCAGTTGAGCGACTTGGCCAGGATGCGGGAGACCGTGGTCTTGCCCACCCCGCGCGTGCCCGTGAACAGGTAGGCGTGGTGCAGCCGCCGCGCGCGCAGCGCATTGCCCAGGGCCTGCACCACGTGCTCCTGCCCCACCATCTCGGCAAATGTCTTGGGGCGGTACTTGCGGGCCAGGACCAGATACGACATACGGAGATTCTAGCGGTCGCATACAATGCAGGGTGACGGGCCTTCCCGCATGGTGAAGCGGCCAACCGGGTCAGGTGGGGAACCAAGCAGCCCTAACCGTGTAGCCAGTGCCGGGGTCAAGGCTCGTCAACCCCAATATTTCCGTTGACGCGAACAAGACCGACCCGAGGCCCATCCACCATGGCGAGCAACCTGATCAAACACGTGACCGATGCCACCTTCGAAGCCGACGTGCTCAAGTCGGCGACGCCGGTGCTGGTCGACTTCTGGGCCGAGTGGTGCGGGCCGTGCCGCATGATCGCTCCCATTCTGGACGAAGTGGCCGATGCCTACCAGGGCAAGCTGCAAATCGCCAAAGTCAACGTGGACGAAAACCGGTCCATCCCCGCGCAGTACGGCATCCGCGGCATCCCCACGCTGATGGTGTTCAAGGACGGCCAATTGGCTGCCACCAAGGTGGGTGCGCTGAGCAAAGCGCAACTCACCGCCTTCGTCGATCCCTACCTGGCCTGACACCCGCTTGACGGCCGGTGCCCCACGCGCGCGGCCAACTCGCCGGCCAGTTGGCCGGCGGCAATGTCATAATAACCACTGATACGGCAGCGCCCTTCGTTTGCTGCCGCTCTGCGGTGGTCGGATCGCCCCACCGCAGCAACCCATCCAGATGCCGGCACGGTCGGCCCCTTGTGATTCTTTCTTGCCTTAGGCGCCCGCCCACGCGGCGGCCCGCCGATACCGCACTCCCCATCCGGAGTTGACCCCCATGCACCTGAACGAACTGAAGGCCCTGCACGTCTCGGAGCTGCTCAAGATGGCCGAGGCGCTCGAGATCGAGAATACGGGCCGCATGCGCAAACAGGAGCTGATGTTTGCCATCATCAAACGGCGCGCCAAGGCCGGTGAGCAGGTGTTCGCCGACGGCGTGCTGGAGGTGCTGCCAGACGGTTTCGGCTTCCTGCGCGACCCGAGTGCCAGCTACACAGCCAGCACCGACGACATCTACATCTCGCCCAGCCAGATCCGCCGCTTCAACCTGCACACCGGCGACATGATCGAGGGTGATGTGCGCATCCCCAAGGATGGCGAGCGCTACTTCGCCCTCAACAAGCTCGACAAGATCAACGGGCTGCCGCCGGAGCAGAACAAGCACAAGATCATGTTCGAGAACCTCACGCCGCTGTTCCCCAAGGAACAGATGAAGCTGGAGCGTGAGGGGCTCAAGAGCGAGGAAAACATCACCGGCCGCATCATCGACATCATCGCGCCGATCGGCAAGGGCCAGCGCGCGCTGATCGTCGCGCCGCCCAAGAGCGGCAAGACCGTCATGATGCAGCACATGGCGCACGCCATCACAGCCAACTATCCCGAAGTGACGCTGATGGTGCTGCTGGTGGACGAACGCCCCGAGGAAGTGACCGAGATGCAGCGTACCGTGCGCGGCGAGGTCATCGCCTCCACCTTCGACGAGCCGGCGGCGCGCCATGTGCACGTGGCCGAAATGGTGATCGAGCGCGCCAAGCGGCTGGTGGAGCTGAAGAAGGACGTGGTGATCCTGCTCGACTCCATCACACGCCTGGCACGCGCCTACAACAACGTGCTGCCCTCCAGCGGCAAGGTACTGACCGGCGGCGTGGACGCCAACGCGTTGCAACGGCCCAAGCGCTTCTTCGGTGCCGCGCGCAACGTCGAGGAAGGCGGCAGTCTCACCATCATCGCCACCGCGCTGGTGGACACCGGCAGCCGCATGGACGAAGTGATTTTTGAAGAGTTCAAGGGGACCGGCAACAGCGAACTGCACCTGGACCGCCGCCTGTACGAAAAGCGCGTCTTCCCCTCGATCCAGCTCAGCCGCAGCGGCACGCGGCGCGAGGAGCTGCTGCTGCCGCCGGAGATCCTGCAAAAGACCCGCATCCTACGCCAGTTCTTCTACAACATGGACGAGATCGAGGCGATGGAGATGGTGCTCAAGAGCATGAAGCAGACGAAGAACAACCAGGAGTTCTTCGAGCTGATGCGCCGCGGCGGTTGAACGCGGCCCGCTGTCAGCCGTATAATGATGCGCTTTGCAGCAAGTGCGCCGGATGGGCCGGTCGTGGCTACTGCAGCAGGAAGCGATCATGAAAGAAGGCATCCACCCGAACTACCGCGACGTGTGCTTCGTCGACCTGTCCAACGGCAACCAGTTCATCATCCGCTCGTGCGCGCCGACCAAAGAGACCATCAAGCTCGACGACGGCCGGGAGCTGCCGCTGTTCAAGCTGGAAACGTCCAGTGAGTCGCACCCCTTCTACACGGGCACACAAAAGAGCGTGGACACCATGGGTGGCCGTGTCGAGAAGTTCCGCAACCGCTACGCGCGCGTCGGCAAGTAAGCCCTTGTGGTCGTCGGCCGCAGCCCTGCGCGGCCGAGTCCCCTGCACGAAAGCAGCCTCGCGGCTGCTTTTTTGTTGTCCGGCTCGTGTAGGCTAGCGACCCATCGACGCCATCGCCCTCGTCACCGCGAATGCCGCCCGTTGTCTGCCCCGGTGGGTGCCGTGGCTGTTGATCGCCGCCTACGTCCTGCCCGGCTTTCTGGGGCGGGACCCGTGGCGCACGGAGGATCTGGCCGCCTTTGCCGTGATGCTCGACATGCACCATGGCGGGCCGTGGTGGACGCCCCAGGTACTGGGTCAGCCCGCAGAGACGCTCGCATGGCTGCCCTACTGGCTGGGCGCGCTGGCCCTGGCAACCCTGCCCTTGCCGGCCGAGCTGGCCGTTCGCGCGCCCTTCGCAGGACTGCTGGGCCTGACGCTCGCGGCCACTTGGTATGCCACCTACCACTTGGCGCGCCAGCCCGCCGCGCAACCGCTGAGCCTGGCCTTTGGCGGCGAAGCCCGCCCAGCGGACTACGCGCGCGCCCTGGCTGACGGTTCCCTACTCGCTCTGGTGGCCACGCTGGGTTTGGCCATGTTGTCGCACGAGGCCACTCCGACGGCGGCGCAACTGGGGTTTGCCACGCTTGTGTTTTATGCGGTGGCGCTGGGTCTGCGCCCCCCTTCCGACGCCATGCGACCCGCCGTCTGGTCCAACCTGGCGCTGTGGTGGGCGGGCGCCTGGGGATGGGCATTGTCGGGCGGCCCCGTGCCCATGCTGGCGGTCTCGGCGGCGGGCGTGTGGTGGTGGTGGCGCAGCGGGCACCCCCCCAGGGTCTGGGGCATCGCGGCATTGGGCAGCCTGTGCGCGGCCGGCGTGGCGTTTGCGCTCGCGGTGGCGGCTGATCAAACGGCCGAACTCATCCCCCTGCGTTGGGGGGGCTGGTCCACGCTCGCGGCATGGCAGGGGCTGGGCCGGCTGCTCGCGTGGTTTCTGTGGCCGGCTGCGGCCTTTGCGCTCTGGACGCTGTGGCGCTGGCGCGGCCGCTGGCGAGCGCCGCACATCGGCTGGCCTGCGACGGTGGTGGCGCTGGTGCTGGGCATGACCTTTTTGAACGGTGGCGCCGATCGCACCCTGCTGTTGGCGCTGCCACCGCTGGCGTCGCTGGCGGCGTTTGCCTTGCCAACCCTGCGGCGCAGCGTCAGCGCGCTGATCGATTGGTTTGCGGTGCTGTTTTTTACCGGGGCGGCGGTCCTCGTCTGGCTGATCTGGATCGCTATGCAAACGGGGATACCACCCAAACCCGCGGCCAACATTGCCCGCGCGGCCCCGGGGTTCGAGCCCACGCTCGACGGATGGTTGTTGCTGCCGGCACTGCTCGCTACTGCGGCGTGGATCGGCTTGGTGGCGTGGCGCCTGGGGCACTATGCGCCGGCGCTGTGGAAAGGGTTGGTGCTGTCGGCATCGGGCCTGACCCTGAACTGGGTGCTGCTCATGACCCTGTGGCTGCCGCTGCTGAACTACGGCCTGGGGCAGGCGCCGGTGTCGCAGCGGATCGCCGCGCTGGTGGCGCCTGGCGACTGTGTGCTGGTGCACGGGCTGGATGCCGCGCGCATCGCCGGGCTGCAGCACCACGGCGGCCTGACGGTGCGGCGCATCGGGCAAGTGGACGCGCCACGCTGCCGCTGGCTGGTGGCCTCGCCCACGGACTTTCCGCGTCTGGCCCGCAGCGAAGATCTGTCCGGCTGGCAACTGCGCACCGAAGTCCCACGCCTGCGCGAAAACCGCGAGAAGTGGTTGGTGTTCGAGCGCCGCTGAAACTCAGGCCCGCTCAGGCGGGCTCAAGCCCGCTCGCGGACCAGCACGCGCGCGGGCGGAAGGCGCAGCCGAAACGTCGAGCCGACCCCCAGCGCGCTTTCGATGAGCAACTGGCCACCGTGGCGCTGGGCCACGTGCTTGACGATGGCCAGCCCCAGCCCGGTCCCACCGCTGTCGCGCGAGCGGCTGCGGTCCACGCGGTAGAAACGCTCCGTCAACCGGGGCAGATGCTCCGGCGCGATGCCGGGGCCAGTGTCCGTGACGTAGAACTCGACCTCGTCGTCCGCCAACAGCCGCCAGCCCGCCTCGACACGGCCCTGCGCCGGCGTGTAGCGCACGGCGTTGGTCAGCAGGTTGCCGATGGCGCTGAGCAGTTCGCCGCGCGCGCCGGCCACCTCCAGCGCCGGACCGGGCTGCAGCATGATCGTCTGCTGACCAGCGTGCAGCACATCGGCCAGCGCCTGGGCCTGGGTGCCCGCCTCGGTCAACAAATCGGCGGCCGCCACCCATTGCGAGTCGTCGGGAATGGGGCTGCCCTCCAGCCGCGACAGGGTGAGCAAATCGTCCACCAGCGTTTGCATGCGCTGCGCCTGCTGCCGCATCAGTTCCAGAAAGTGCTCGCGCTCGCTCTCTTGCAGCGGCAGCGTTTGCAGGGTTTCGATGAAACCGGCGATCACCGTCAGGGGACTGCGGATCTCGTGCGAGACATTGGCCACGAAATCGCGCCGCATCGCCTCGGCCAGTTCGATTGTGGTGACGTCGCGCGTGAGCAGCAGGCAGCGCCCTTTGGCGTAGGGGAAGATCTGGATGGCGATGTGCTGGGGATGGCCTGGGCGCGCATTGCGGCCGTCGATCTCCACCGGCTGGCTAAAGTCGCGCTGGTTGAGGTAGGCGATGAAGGCGGGGTCGCGGACCAGATTGCGGATGCGCAGGCCCAGATCGCGCTTGGCGTCGAAACCCAGATGCTCGCCCGCCATCAAATTGCACCACTCGATGGTGCCTTCCTTGCCCAACAGCACGACTCCGTTGGGCGAGGCCTGCATGGCCGCCAGCAGCTCCTGCAACCGAGCGTTGCTTTTGCGCGCCTTGCGATTCAACACCTTGAAGGCGCGCCGGGCGCGGTCCACGACCTCCCCCCACACCGAGCCGACGGCGGGCAGCCGCGCGGCAGAGGGCTCGCGCAACCACGCCAGGACACGGCGCGCGCGCCAGTTGTCCACCGCTAGCCACGCCAGCGCACCCGCCAGGGCGCCCAGCACACCCCACCCCGATCCGTCGGACCACAGGAGCGCCAAGCCACCCCCGCCAGCGACCAGGCCGGTCAGTTCGAACGAGCGTCGCATCATCGCCGCGCCATCATAGCGAAGCCCCTGCGCCGGGGGGCGGGCGCTGGCGCGACGGCATCACGCCGAGCGGGCGTCGGCGACCGATTCCAGCGCGCGCGGCGAGAAGCGGTAACCCGCCCCGCGAACCGTCTCGATCAGCGCGCCGGCCACCCCGAGCGCCTCGCGCAGGCGCTTGATGTGCACATCCACCGTGCGCTCCTCGATGAACACATGGTCGCCCCAGATGCGGTCGAGCAGGGCGGCCCGCGTGTGGACCCGCTCCGGGTGCTTCATCAGAAAATGCAACAGGCGAAACTCGGTGGGACCGAGTTTGAGCTCCCGCCCTTCGAAGGACACGCGGTGGGCGGCGGCGTCCAGCATCAGCCCGCCCGCCTGCACGGTGTCGTTCACCGCTTCCGGTGCGCGGCGGCGCAACACCGCGCGGATGCGCGCTAGCAGCTCCTGCGTGGAAAAGGGCTTGGTGATGTAGTCGTCGGCCCCAGCATCCAGCCCCTGGACCTTGTCGGATTCCTCGGAGCGGGCGGTGAGCATGATGATGGGCACCGCCTTGGAGCGCTCGTGGGCGCGCCACTGCCGGGCCAGTTGCACCCCGCTGAGGCCCGGCAACATCCAATCCAGCAGGATGACGTCCGGCAGCACGGCATCGACCTCGCGCTGCGCGGCATCGGCGTCGAACACGACGATGGGCGAGAATCCGTTGTGCCGCAGGTTCACCGCAATCAACTCGGCGATCGAGGGCTCGTCCTCGACCACCAGAACACGGGGCAGCTTTCTCATTTGATGGCAGATTCGCGCTCGGCCAGCGTGGCGTGCCGGATGTCTTTGCCCATGGCCACATAGACCGCCGCCTCGGCGATGTTCTTCGCGTGGTCGCCCACGCGCTCGACCGCCTGGGCCAGGAACATCAGTCCCAGACACGGGGTGATCATGCGGGGGTCTTCCATCATGTACGTGATCAACTTGCGCACGAAGCCCTCGTACACCACGTCGATGCGATCATCCTCGTCGATGACCTTGATGGCCGCCTGCACATCCAGCCGGGCAAAGGCGTCGAGCGTCGCGCGAATCGACTCGGCCGCCATCTTGGCGGCATTGACCAGATCGTCGATAGGCAGCGCGCGCGGGGCACCGGTATCGATGAAGTCCTTGATCAGGCGCGCGATGCGCGCGGCCTCGTCACCGGCACGCTCCAGGTTGACGATGACGCGGGAGACACCGACCAGCAGCCGCAGATCGCGCGCGGTGGGCTGGCGCCGGCTCATCACCGAGGTGATGTCGCGGTCGATCTCGACCTCGAGCCGGTTGACGCGCTCCTCCAGCTCCAGCACCTGCTGCGTCGCCAGCAGATCGAGCTGATAGAGGGCGTAAATGGCATGGCGAAGCTGCGACTCCACCACGCCCCCCATCTCGAGCACGCGCGTCGAGATGCGGCTGAGTTCCTCGTCGAACTGGCTGGACAGGTGCTTTTCCATAATCAGCCGAACCTCCCGGTGATGTAGTCCTCGGTTTCCGTGCGCCTGGGTTTGACGAAGATTTGCTCCGTCTCGCCAAACTCGATCAACTCGCCCAGGTACATGTACGCGGTGTAGTCGCTGCAGCGCGCGGCCTGCTGCATGTTGTGGGTGACGATGGCGATCGTGTACTCGGTCTTGAGCTCGTGGATCAGCTCTTCGATCTTGCCGGTGGAGATGGGATCCAGCGCCGAGGTCGGCTCGTCGAGCAACACCACCGAAGGCTTGACCGCCACGCTGCGCGCGATGCACAGGCGCTGCTGCTGGCCGCCCGACAGCGACATGCCGTTTTGGTGCAGCTTGTCCCGGACCTCGTTCCACAGGGCCGCCTTGGTCAGCGCCCACTCGACGCGGTCGTCCATGTCGGATTTGGACAGCTTTTCGTACAGACGAACGCCGAAGGCGATGTTCTCGTAAATCGTCATCGGAAACGGCGTGGGCTTCTGGAACACCATGCCGATGCGCGCGCGCAGCAGGTTTAGGTCCGTGCCGGGGTCAAGGATATTGCGGCCGTCGAAGCGGATTTCGCCCTCGGCCCGCTGCCCCGGGTACAGGCTGTACATTCGGTTGAGCGTGCGCAGCAGCGTGGACTTGCCGCAGCCCGAGGGGCCGATGAAGGCCGTCACACGGCGCTCGGGGATGTCCAGCGAGACGTTCTTGAGCCCCTGGAACTGGCCGTAATAAAAATTGAGGTTGCGGATCTCGATCGCGTTGCGCTCGGGCGCGGCCGAGGCGGTCCGGTTCTCGCCGAGTGCCGCTGCGGTGGAAATGGAGGCGGTCATGATGGGATGTTCCTGCTAATCCTTCTAATCCTTCTAATCCTGCGAATGGGTCATCAGGTCATTTGGGCGCGCGCTCACGGAAGTAGACGCGCGCCAGGATGTTGAGCAGCAGCACGGCGAGCGTGATCAGCAGCGCCCCACCCCACGCCAGGCGGATCCAGTTGTCATACGGGCTCATGGCGAACTGGAAGATGACCACCGGCAGGTTGGCCATGGGCTTGCCCATGTCGGTACTGAAGAACTGGTTGTTGAGCGCCGTGAACAGCAGCGGTGCCGTCTCGCCGCTGATGCGGGCCACGGCCAGCAACACCCCGGTGATGACGCCGCTGCGGGCCGCACGCAGCGTCACCATCGTAGCCACCTTCCAGCGCGGCGCGCCCAGGGCGAACGCCGCCTCGCGCAGGCTGCCGGGCACCAGCCGCAGCATGTTCTCGGTGGTGCGCACCACCACCGGCACGGCGATCAGCGACAGCGCCAGGCTGCCCGCATAGCCCGAGAAATTGCCCACCGTCGCGACCGCGATGGCATAGACGAACAAGCCCAGCACGATGGACGGCGCCGACAGCATGATGTCGGTGACGAAGCGCGTCAGCGACGCGGTGCGGCTGGTGTCGCCGTACTCCGCCAGATAGACCCCCGCCAGAATGCCGATCGGCGTGGAGACCAGCACCGTCAGGCCGACGATCATCAGACTGCCGACAATGGCGTTGCGCAGGCCGCCACCTTCGGTTCCGGGGGCCGGCGTGTCCTTGGTGAAGATGTTGCCGTCGATGGCCGCGATGCCGTTGGAAAACAACACATACAGAATCCACAGCAACACCGCGAGGCCCACGGTCATCGCGGCCATCGACAGGGTCAGGCCGACGACATTGGATAGCCGGCGCCGGGCGTAGAGTCGGTCGTCGATGGCCATGTCAGAGCCCCTTGGCCTTTTCGGCGCGCAAAATCATGACCTTGGCCAGTGCCAAAACCACGAAAGTGATAAGAAAAAGCAGCAACCCCAGCGCAAACAGCGCCGAGAGGTGAAAGTCGGCCGCCTCGGCAAACTCGTTGGCCAGCGTGGACGCAATCGACGTGCCGGGCGAAAACAACGATGTGGGCATGCGGTTGGCGTTGCCGATGACGAAAGTCACCGCCATCGTCTCGCCCAGCGCACGACCCAACCCCAGCATGATGCCGCCGATCACGCCCTTTTGCGTGTAGGGCAGCACGATGCGGCGCACCACCTCCCAGGTCGTGCAGCCCAGACCGTAGGCCGACTCGCGCAGAATACCGGGCACGATCTCGAAAACATCGCGCATGACCGCCGCGATGAACGGCAGGATCATGAAGGCGAGGATGATGCCCGCAGCCAGGATGCCTAGCCCCGTGGGCGCACCGCCGAACAGCCAGCCGATCAGGGGCATGCCGGCGAGCAGGCTTTGCAGCGGCATCTGCACATAGTCCGCGAACAGGGGCGCGAACACGAACAGACCGAACATGCCGTAGATGATGGAGGGCACGGCGGCCAGCAGCTCCACGGCGGTGCCTAGCGGCCGGCGCAACCAGAGCGGACAGGTCTCGGTCAGGAACAGCGCAATGCCAAAGGCCAGCGGCACCGCCAGCAACAACGCGATGCCCGCGCTGATCAGCGTGCCGACGATGGCGATGGCGGCCCCGAACTCCTCGTTGATGATGTCCCATTCGACATACCAGATGAAGCCCACGCCAAACTTCTGGAAAGTGGGCCACGCCTTGATCATCAGGGACACGATGATGCCCAGCAGCGCCGCCAACACCAGCAGCGAGAAGGCCTGGGTCAGGCGGTGGAAGATGACGTCCTGCCAGCGCTGGCGGCGGGCGATCGCCGCCACGCGCGACGCCTGGGCCACGTCGGAGACTTCGGAAACAGGGGCCATGGGGATGTCCACGTTCATCGACCAGAGACTCCGCAGAATATCCAACAAAACCCGTCGGCGCTCAGGAGCCGCCGACGGGCGATCGGTCATCGACCCATCACTTGGTGTTGATCTGCGACCACACCTTGCTGCGGATATCGGCGGTCAGCTTGTCGGGCAACGGAACGTACTCCAATTCCAGCGCCATTTGCTTGCCGTTCTTGAACGCCCAGTCGAAGAACTTGAGCACTTCCGCGCTCTCGGCCTTGTTGGTGGGCTCCTTGTACATCAGGATGAACGAGGCCGTCACCACGGGGTAGGCGGTGTCGCCCGGCTGGTTGACCAGCGAAATGCCCATGCCCGGCACGCTAAACCAGTCGGCACCGGCCGCGGCCGCCGCAAACGTCGTGTCATCTGGCATCACATATTTGCCGTTGCGGTTTTGCAACTGCATGACCGGAATGTTGTTTTTCTTGGCGTAGGCGTATTCCACGTAGCCGATGGAGCCCTTGATGCGCGAGACGTTGGCCGCCACCCCTTCGTTGCCCTTGCCGCCCACCGAGGTCGGCGCGGGCCACTTGACGGCCGCCCCCTTGCCCACCGTGTCCGCCCATTCATTGCTGACGGCGCTGAGGTAGTCGGTCCAGTTGAAGGTGGTGCCCGAGCCGTCGGCGCGGTGCACGACAGTGATGGCCAGGTCGGGCAGGTTCTTGCCCGGGTTCAGCGCGGCAATCTTGGAATCGTTCCACTTAGTGATCTTGCCCATGAACATCTCGGCCAACACGGGGCCGGTGATGCGCAGATCACCCTTGCCGAAGCCGTCCAGGTTAAACACGGGCACCGTGCCACCAATGATGGCGGGGAACTGCACCATGCCGTCGCGATCCAGCTCATTGCCCGGCACGGGGGCGTCGGTGGCGCCGAAAGCCACTGTCTTGGCGCGAATCTGGCGAATGCCGCCCGAGGATCCGATGGACTGGTAGTTCAGGCCCGTGCCCGTGACCTTCTTGTACTCTTCCGCCCACTTGGCGTAGATCGGGAACGGGAAGGTCGCGCCGGCGCCGGTGATGTCGGCGGCCATGGCGGCGGGGCCCCAGCCTAGGGTAACGGAAGCCACGGCGACGGCGGCGACGGTCTTGAGGAATTGGCGTTTCATCCGGTTCCTTTCGTGGTATGCATCAACACAATCGAGACTGTAATGACGCTTTGTGACGGTTCCGTGACATCCGTGCAGCGCGGCACCGCAGCGCCGTCACAGGGGTTTGGTATGCTGCAGGCCAACGACTGGAAGCCCTGCATGCAAGACGGAACCCTGCTGGCCGCGCTGGACCTCGGCTCGAACAGCTTTCGCCTGGAAATCGGCCGCTACCACGGCGGCCATATCGAACGCGTCGAGTACCTGAAAGAGACGGTACGCCTTGGCGCGGGCCTGGACGAGCACAAGACGCTGAGTCTGGTGGCGATGGAGCGTGGCTGGGAATGTCTGGCGCGCTTTGCCGAAAAGCTGCGCCCGTTCGAGCGCCGGCAGGTGCGCGCGGTGGCCACCCAGACGCTGCGCGAGGCGCGCAACAGCGACGACTTTCTGGGCCGGGCGCAGGCGATTCTGGGCTTTCCGATCGATGTCATCGCCGGCCACGAGGAGGCGCGGCTGATCTATCAAGGCGTGTCGCACCTGCTGCCGCAGTCGGACGAACGCCGCCTGGTGGTGGACATCGGGGGCCGCTCGACCGAGGTGATCCTGGGCCAGGGCTACAGCCCGCTGCGTATGGCGTCCTACGGCCTGGGCAGTGTGGCGTGGTCGACGCGGTATTTTCCCGGCGGGCGGGTGAGCGAGGCGGCGTTGCGCCGGGCCGTCGTCGCGGCAAAGGCCGTGGTGGATGAGGCGCTGGACGTCTTTGTGCCGGGGAGTTGGGACGCCGTGTACGCATCCTCCGGCACGGCGGGGGCGCTGGCCGACATTCTGGCGCTCGCCGGCTTTGCGCCAGGGGTGATCACGCGCGAGGGGATCGACTGGGTGGCCGACCGGCTGCTACGGGCAGGCCACGTGGACGAGGTGCGGCTGGAAGGCCTGAAAGATGACCGTCGACCCGTGCTGGCCGGGGGGCTGAGCGTGCTGCTCGCGCTGTTCGAGCTGTTCGACTGGACCGTGGTCAACCGCGCCCAAGGGGCGCTGCGCCAGGGCGCTTTGTACGACCTGATCGACCGGGCGTCGGACCAGACCGACGTGCGCGAGCGCACCGTGCGCTGGCTGGCGCAAAAATTTGCTGTCGATACGGCGCAGGCCGAGCGCGTGCGCCGAGTGGCCACCGGTCTGTTCGAACAAGTGGCCACGCCCGATCCGCGCAACGGCCGCTATTCCCAAAAACTGGCGTGGGCGGCGCGGTTGCACGAGATCGGTGCGCACATCTCCCACGCCAGCGCCCACCGCCACGGGGCCTACATCTTGGACCATGTCGATGCGCCGGGTTTTTCGCTGCCCGAGCTACACCGCATGAGCCTGCTGGTGCTGGGGCAGCGGGGCAAACTGCGCAAGCTGGAGCCGCACCTTGGCGACGAGCTGTTCGTCAAGCAGTTGCTGTGCCTGCGCCTGGCGGTGCTGTTGTGCCACGCGCGCAAGGATCCGGACGTCGCGGCACTGCGGCTGCAGTACGCCTCGCGGCAGTTCCGGCTCACCACGGTGCCCGGGTGGGCTCGGCAGTACCCGCAGTCCGCGTGGCTGCTGCAGGAAGAAGCCGACGCCTGGGGCAAGACCGCGTGGCGGCTGACGTTGGACCTGCGCTAAATCAGCCGGTGCGCTGACTGCGCTTGCCGAGTTGACCGCGGGTTCAGCGCCTCAGAGCAGCTCCGGCGACTGCACGCATAGCAGTACGGTTTGCCAGCCCTGGTGGCGTTCGCGGCGGCGCAGCCACCAAACCGCGCCCTTGCGGATCGAGCATTCGCCGCTTTCGATGCCCAGCAACCCCGCCACCACGCGGCCCAGGGTGGGTTGGTGCCCAACCACCAGGGCCGGGTGGCGCGCATCGGGCCATTGCACCACGTCCAGCAGCCACTGCGGCGTGCCGTCGGGGGCCAGCTCATGCCGGACGCGGTAACGCCGCCCGAGCGCCAGCACCGTCTGCTCCGTGCGCACGGCGGGGCTGGACCAGATGCGGGTACCCTCCGGCAACTGGCGGTCGAGCCATGCGGCCATGCGCGCGGCCTGCTTTTCGCCCTTCGGCGTCAGGCGGCGCGACAGGTCGTCACCACCGCCCTCGTCGGTTTCGTCCAGGTCCTCGGCTTCGGCGTGTCGCCACAGAATCAGGTCCATCGGGGTCACCCTTTGGTGCCGTAGCGGCTCATCAAGCTGGCCTGCGCCGACGGCAGACCGCTGCCGCGCGCGGGCTTGGCCGCCAGGGACGCGGCCTTGACATAGTCCCCGTTGGGCTGAAGCAGCCAGGCGTCGCGCTGATCGGTCAGATACAAATGCAGGCACTCGTCCATGATGCGGGCGCGCAGATGCGGATCGGTCACCGGCCAGGCCAGCTCGACGCGACGCAACATGTTGCGGTTCATCCAGTCGGCGCTGGACAGCCACAGCTCCTCCTCGTCACCGCAACGGAAGTAAAACACCCGCGAATGCTCGAGGAAACGCCCGATCACCGAGCGGATGCGCACGTTGTTGGTGTGGCCGGGCACCCCCGCGGGCAGAATGCACGCGCCACGCACGATCGCCTCCACCTGCACTCCGGCCTGGGAGGCGGCGACCAGCGCCCGCGCGAGCGGCTCGTCCGTCAGGGCGTTCATCTTGAGGATGATCTGCGCGGGCAGCCCCGCCTTGGCTGCGGCAATGGCGGCATCGATGCGCTCCAACATCCCTTTGTGCAGATGGAAGGGCGCCATGAGCACCTTCTGCAACCGGGGCAGCCGGTTTTGGCTGGCGACGTGGCCGAAGATGTGATCGACGTCGGCGGTCAGCGCCTCGTCAGCGGTTAGGTAGCTGAGGTCGGTGTAAACCTTGGCCGTACCAGGGTTGTAGTTACCGGTAGAGACGTGGGCATAGCGCACGACGCGCCCGTCCTCGCGCCGGGTGACGAGCAGCATCTTGGCATGCGTCTTGAGACCGACGATGCCATAGACCACCTGCGCGCCGACCGACTCCAGCCGCTCGGCGTGGTTGATGTTGGCTTCCTCGTCGAAGCGGGCTTTGAGCTCCACCACCGCGGTGACCTCCTTGCCGCGGCGCACCGCCTCGCGCAGCAGCTCGGTCATCTCGCCGCGCGAGCCGGTGCGATAGATGGTCTGTTTGATGGCGAGCACCTGGGGGTCCTCCACCGCCTCGCGCAGGAAGGCCAGTACCGCATCGAAGCTCTCGAACGGCTGGTGGATGAGCACATCCCCCTGCTTGAGCCGTTCGAAGATCGACTGCCCCGGCACCAGTGCCACCGGCCAGCCGGGCGTAAAGCGCTCGAAGCGCAGCGCCGGGGCGTCGATCAGGTCCACCAACTGGTTGAGGCGCACCAGGTTCACCGGGCCCGCCACGCGGTAGAGGCTCTCGGGCGGCAGATTGAATTGCTCGAGCAAAAAGCCCGCCAAAAAGTCGGAGCAACCGGCGGACACCTCCAGCCGCAGCGCCTGGCCATAATGGCGCTGCTGCAAGCCCAGCCGCAGCGCGGTACGCAGGTTTTTAACCTCTTCCTCGTCCACGGCCAGGTCGGAGTGGCGCGTGACGCGAAACTGCGAGAACTCCAGCACCGTCCGCCCAGGGAACAGATCGGCCAGGTGGGAGCGCACGATGCTGGAGATAGCGACGAAATGCAGCTGCTTGGAGCCCTTGACCCCCGGCATCGGCACGAAGCGCCTGAGCGCCCGCGGCACTTTGACGATGGCGATCTCATTCTCTCGCCCGAAGGCGTCGCGCCCGCCCAGCCGCACGATGAAGTTGAGCGACTTGTTGGCCACCTGGGGAAAGGGGTGGGACGGGTCCAGCCCCACCGGCAGCAGCAACGGCTGCACCTCGTTGACGAAGTACTCGCGCACCCAGCGGCGCTGGCGCGGATTGCGCTCGCTATGCGAGATGATGCGGATGCCGCGCTTTTCCAGCGCGGGCAGCAGCTCGTCGTTGTAGATCGCGTACTGCCGCTCGACCAGGGCATGCACCCGCTCCGTCACGGCTCGGTAGGTATCGACCGTGGCGGCACCCCGCTGCTCGTTGGCCAGGCGGGCCGTGTGGTGCGGCGCGAAGCGGACTTCGAAAAACTCATCCAAGTTGGACGACACAATGGCCAGGTAGCGCAGCCGCTCCAACAGCGGGACGTCGGCGCGGCAGGCCCAGTCGAGCACGCGCTCGTTGAAGGCCAGGATGCTTTGGTCGCGATCGAGAAAAACGTTGCGGTGGGCGGAGTTCAAGGCAGCGTGCGTCATGGTCGAGGACAGGGGCGTGACCGGGGCGCAGAGGCACACGGTTCAGCTTATCATTATTTTCTCCATTCCACGCGTCAAATTGATGACAAAGCGATGACGCGCACCGCGCCGCGCGGGCTCGGGTACCGGCTCAGGAGCGCGCGCGGTGGGCCACGGCCCCCACCGTAACGGGGACGCCCACCCGCTCCTGCGCCCAGTGTACGATCTCAATCCGGCCATCGGCGTGTTCGACCAGGGCGCTGAGGCTCTCCACCCAATCCCCATCGTTGCAGTACAGCACACCGTCGATGACACGAATCTCCGGCCGGTGGATGTGACCGCAAACGACGCCGTCTAGCCCGCGGCGGAGGGCTTCGCGCGCCAGCGCCTCTTCGAAGCGCGTGATGAAGCTGACCGCCGACTTGACGCGGTGCTTGAGATATTGGGACAGCGACCAGTACGGCAGCCCCAGCCGCGCACGCAGGGAATTGAGGTGGCGGTTCAGCCGCAACGCCCACTCGTACAGCGTGTCGCCGAGGTAGGCAAGCCATCTGGCGTATTGCACCGCCCCGTCGTAGAGGTCGCCGTGCGTCACCCACAGGCGCCGCCCGTCGGCGGTGAGGTGCACCGCCTCGGCCACGACATCGACGCCGCCGAACTGGTGGTCGACGAAATGGCGCGCGAACTCGTCGTGGTTGCCGGGGATGAACACCACCTGGCAGCCTTTGCGCGCGCGGCGCAGGATTTTTTGCACGACGTCGTTGTGGCTCTGCGGCCAGTACCAGCGCCGGCGCAGTTGCCAGCCGTCGATGATGTCGCCAACCAGGTACAGCCGATCGCTCGGGTGCGCTTTCAGAAACGCCAGTAGCGCCTTGGCCTGGCAGCCCGGCGTGCCCAGGTGCAGGTCCGAGATGAACACCGCGCGCAGCCGCTCCCGCCCCTCGGCGGGATGATCGTCTTCGTCGGGCTCGATCCCGTCCCCTTTCCGCGCCACGGCCAGCCCGGTCGGCCGGGCACCGCCCGCCGCATCCGGCCACCGAGCCGTCCGCCCCGCCACAGAGTCGCTGCGCAGCATCAGGCCCCCAGCAGGTGGCGCCGGTAGCGCGGCGGCAGATCGGCCAGCCGCATCATCATCGGCAGATCGGCGGTGTTGAAGTCCGGATCCCATGCCGGCGCGCCCAGCACCTTGGCGCCGAGCCGCAGGTAACCCTTGACCAGCGCCGGCGGCTCCACCGGCAGCGTGTCGTCCAGCTCATGCACCGGCAGCGGCAGACGCGGCGTGACGTGGAACTCCACCGGCGCCAGATAGCGCTCGCGCACCTGGCGCCAGATGCTGGCGGCGGCGTGGCCGCCGCCAGCGATGCCGTGCGGCCCCTCATAGTGCATCGGAATGCTGGCGCAGCCGATCATCGTGTCCAGCCGGTTGCGCACCATGAAGTCCGCCAGCGCCCCCCACAGCGCCATGATGACGCCGCCGTGGCGGTGCTGCCGGTGCACGCAGGAGCGGCCCAGCTCCACCACCTGCTCGCGCAGCGCGCGCAGGCGCGTCAGGTCGAACTCGGTGTCGCTGTAGAAGCCGCCGACGCGCTTGGCCTGCGCGGGGGTCAGCACGCGGTAGGTGCCAATCACCTCGCCGGTGTCGGCCTCGCGCACTAGCAGGTGTTCGCAGTAGTCGTCGAACAGGTCGATGTCGTGGCCCGGCAGCGGCGAGCGCAGGCGCGCACCCATCTCCTCGGCGAACACCGCGTACCTCAGGCGCTGGGCGGCGCGCACGTCGTCGAGGTGACGCGCCCACGCCACCTCCAGGCGCGCAGCGGGCGCAGCGGGCGCAGCGGGCGCAGCGGCAGCATCGGCCGCGCGCGCTGGAAGCGACCTCCCGGCCGTGCGGCCCGGGGTCTGGCCCCCAACCAGGGTGGACAGGTGCAGCGTGGGCGTCGGAAGCTCTTTCATCGGGCGTCATCTCCGCTTGGGGTGGCGGGCGGCGCCGCGGCCGCCCACGGTTGGGCATTTTGGGCGGCGGGCGTGACGTGGCCTTGGCGGTTCCGTGTCAGCGGCATGACATCGCGCGGCCAAGCCGGCTTCACGGGCGTGTCACGCAGCGGCAGCAGACTGCTGGCCCCATGCCGGCGGGTTTTTTCTGGTTGCTGGCGGCGCAGTTCTTTTCCGGGCTGGCCGACCACGCGGTGCTGATCGTGGCCATCGCCTATCTGCAGGAGCAGCGCCACCCACTGTGGTGGGCCCCGCTGTTGAAGTTCGCCTTCACATGGAGCTACGTGCTGCTGGCGCCGATGGCTGGCGCCTGGGCGGATGCGGTGCGCAAAAACGTGCTGATGGGGCGCATGAATGCGCTGAAGGCCGTGGCGGTGGCCGGGCTCGTGGCCGGCGCGCATCCGCTGGCGGCGTTTGCCGTTCTGGGGCTGGCGGCGGCGCTGTATGCGCCGGCCAAATATGGCTGGATCACCGAATCGACCCCGGGTCGCGACCTGGTGGCCGCCAACGGCTGGGTGGAGGTGTCGGTGGTGCTGTCGGTGCTGCTGGGCACCGCGCTGGGCGGCTGGTGGGTGTCGCCGGCCTGGCAGGCGCCGCAGGCGCTGCTCTGGCTGGGGCTGGACGGCCGGCTGCCGGCCACGGCGCTGCTGCCGGCCTTCGCGGCGGTGCTGACGCTGTACGGCCTTGCGGCCTGGTGCAACCGTCATATCCCGTCGCGGCCGGCGCGGCTCACGCTGCCGCTGCGCGACTGGCCGGCGTTGTGGCCACGCTTCTGGCGCGACAATGCAAGACTCTGGCGCGATCCGCTCGGCGGGCTGTCGCTGGCGGTGACGACGTGGTTTTGGGGCTTTGGCGCGCTGATGCAGATCGCGGTGCTGCGCTGGGCCGAGCTGCGGCTGGACCTGCCGCTGTCGCAGGCGGCTTATTTGCAGGCCACCGTGGCGCTGGGCGTGGTGGCCGGTGCGGTGTGGGTGGCGCGGCGGGTGGAGCTGCGCCGCGCCTGGCGCGTGCTGCCGCTGGGGGTGCTGCTGGGCGCGCTGCTGGCGGTGGCGGTACACACGCGGGAGCTGGGGCTGGCGGTGCTTGGGCTGCTGATGATTGGGGCGTTGGGCGGCATGCTCGTGGTGCCGATGAACGCGCTGCTGCAATACCGCGGCCACCGGCTGCTGCAGCCTGGGCAGTCGATCGCCATCCAGGGCTTCAACGAGAACGCCAGTGTGCTGGTGATGCTGGGTGCGCTGGCGCTGGCGATGCGCGCCAACTGGCCGCTGGTGCCGCTGCTGTCGGCGCTGGGGGTGACGATGGCGCTGGGACTGGCGCTGCTGTGGGCGCTCACGCGCCGGTGGCGGGCAGACCGTCCCACCAAGGCGACGACCTGACCACCGCCGGCCCGGCCGCGTGCGCCGCCAGCAGCCGCAGCCAAATCGACTCCACCTGCTCGACGATGCGCCCCCAGCCCAGGTGCTGCACCGCGTGCACCGCGCCGCTGCGCAGCCGCTGCAACAGCGCCTCGTCGGCGGCCGCCGTGCGCGCCAGCTGCAGGTAGGCCTCGGCATCCCCCACCGGCGCCAGCAGCCCGCTGTCGCCGTGGCGCACCACCTCGGCCGCCGCGGCGTAGGCGAAGGCCAGCACCGGCAGGCCACTGGCCAGCGCCTCCAGCGTCACGTTGCCAAAGGTCTCGGTCAGGCTCGTAAAGGCCAGCAGGTCGCCGTTGGCGTAGGCCTGCGCCAACGCCTCGCCGGTCAGCGCTCCCAGCAGAACCGCCTGCGGGCAGCGCTGCGCCAGCCAGGCGCGCTGCGGCCCGTCGCCGACAACCACCAGCCGCCAGTCCGGCTGCACCGCGCGCATGGCGTCGAACGCCGCCGCCAGCAGCTCCAGGTTCTTCTCCGGCGCCAGGCGGCCGACGTACAGCAGCACGCGCTCGCCCGGCTGCACGCCCCAAACCGCGCGCAGCGCCGGGTTGCGCAGCGCCGGGGTGAAGCGGTCCATGTCCACGCCGCGCTGCACGACGATCAGCCGCTCGAAGCCAGCGGCGCGCAGCTGCTGGCGCAGGCCGTCGGTCGGCACCAGCGTGCAGTCCGCCAGGTTGTGAAAACGCCGCAGATAGGCCTGCACCGAGCGGCGCAACCAGCCCACGCCGTAGTGCTCGCTGTAGGCGTCGAAGTTGGTGCGAAAGTCCGTGCTGACCGGCAGCCGCAGCTTGCGCGCGGTGCGCAGCGCTGACCAGCCCAATGGGCCTTCGGTGGCGATGTGCACGATGTCCGGGCGGCGGCGCATCCAAAGCGCCTGCAGCGCGCGCTGCGCCGGCAAACCCATGCGCAGCTGCGGGTAGCGCGGAATCGGCAAGCCGCGCGTCAGCACCTGCTCCAAGCCCAGGCGGCTTCCGTCGCGATCGTAGGCGTCGGCCGCCTGGCGCGGCCGCACCACCTGGACGTCGTGGTCGTGCAGCTGCAGCCCGCGCACCAGCCGCTCCACCGTCGTGGCCACGCCGTTGACCTCCGGCGGGAAAGTCTCGGTGACCACCGAGACGCGCAGCAGCGCTCGTCGGGGCGGAAAGCTCTCGATCATCAGGCGCGCATCCATGACCGACAAGCTTGGCCGCGGCGTGCGACAGGCGTGTGACAGACCCCGGCGCTGCCGCAGACGTCACCGTGGCGTCACACGATGTCGCGACCATGACGCCCGCCGGCACCGCATGCGCTGCCGTTCCACTGCCTTGCCCTTTTCTCCGCCCCTCTACGAGGACACCCGATGATGCTGCAACGCTTTTTGCACACCCTGCGCGAGCAGCGCTGGGATGACCACCGCTACTACCATCAGAGCCGCATCAACCAGACGCTACACCTGATCAGCGCCATCAGCTTCGTGGTCGCCTACGTCTGGCTGTTCCAGGATCCCGCCACCGCGGCGCTGATCGCCTGGGGCGTCTCGATGGTAACGCGCCAGGCGGGGCATTTTTTCTTCGAGCCCACGGGGTATGACCACGTCAATCAGGTGACGCACGAGTACAAGGAGGCCGTCAAGGTCGGCTACAACCTGAAACGCAAGGTGGTGCTGATGACGGTGTGGGCCGCCGCGCCGTTGCTGCTGGTGTGGGATCCGACGGCGTTCGGGTGGCTGCAGCCGCACGAGGACTGGCGCGGTTTTTGGCACAACGTCGGCTGGCTTTGGTTTGCCATCGGCGTCGGCGGGTTGCTGGTGCGCGTGCTGCAGCTGTGGGTGGAAAAGGACCTCTACACCGGCATCGTCTGGGTGACCAAGATCCTTACCGATCCGTTCCACGACATCAAGCTGTACCACCGCGCGCCGCTGTACCTGCTGCGCGGCCAGCTGCTCGACCCGGGCCACCCGCGCATAGGCTGACGGGGCGGGCGATGCCGGCTCGCCCCAGGGGGCGCGGCCGGCACGGACGCTTGCCCTCAGACTGCGGGCCGGCTTGCGCGCCGCGCCTGCCACCAGGCCTGCAGCGTCTCGCGCAGCAGGCCGCGGCGCAGCCGGCGGGCCCACGCCGCGAGCGGCAGCGCCTCGTCGCGCCACCACCAGCCGTCGGCCTGCATGCGCCGGCAGGCGGCGAGAAACCGCTGCAGCGCCTCCTCGAACGCCGCGTCCTCCAGCGCGACCGGGAAGATCAGCCGCCCGGTGCCGACCCAGCTCAGCGCCAGCCCCGCATCGCGCAGGTAGTACTGCAGCAGCCAGTGGTAGCGCCCCGGCTGGGTGTAGATCACGGTCCAGATCGACGACAGCGCTGCCACCCGCACGGGCACGCCGGCGCCCTCCAGCGCCGTGTTGAAGCGCCGCTCGCGCGTGCGCCAGCGCTCCTCCAACCCGTCGTAGGCGGCGCGCACCTCGGGGCGCTCCAGCGCGCGCAGGAAGGCGTTCATCGCCCCCATCACGTAGGGGTGAGCGTTGAAGGTGCCGCGCGCGAAGCACAGATCGGCCGGGCGCTCGGGGCGGAAGCGCTCCATCCAGCGCCGCTTACCGCAAACCACGCCGACCGGCAGGCCGCCGCCCAGCGTCTTGCCGTAGCAGACCAGGTCGGCCTGCACGCCGAAGTAGGCCTGGGCGCCGCCCAACGCGAGGCGAAAGCCCACGAACACCTCGTCGAAGATCAGCGCGATGCCGGCCTCGGTGCATACGGCGCGCAGGCGCTGCAGCCAGCGCGCGTAGGCGTCGCGGTCGAAGGCCGCCGCGCCCGTGCCGCCGACCAGCGTGGAGTCGCTCGGCGCCGCGCGATTGGGGTGCAGCGCCTGCAGCGGATTGACCAGCACGCAGGCGATGTCGCGCCGCGTGCGCAGCACCTCGAGCGTGACCTCGCTCAGGTCGGCCAGCGTGTAGGTCTGGCGCGGCGGCAGCGGGTTGCCGGGGCCGGGCTGCACGTCCTCCCACCAGCCGTGGTAGGCCCCGGCGAAGCGCACCACGTGGCGCCGCCCCGTGTGGTAACGCGCCAGCCGCACGGCCTGCATCACCGCTTCGGTGCCGGACATGTGAAACGTCACGTCGTCCATGCCGCTCAAGGCCTTCAGCCGCGCGACGTTGTCAGCCACGCAGGGGTGCAGGCCGCCCAGCACCGGCCCCAGCGCCGCGCCCAGGCGCGCACCCTCTTCCATCGTTCCCTTGTAGAAGTCCAGCCCCAGCACGTTGACGCCGTAGGAGCCGGCGAGGTCGAGGAAGCGGTTGCCGTCCAGGTCGATCAGCCACGGGCCGTCGTTGCGCGCCCAGAAGGCGCCGATCGGCAGCTCGCGCGCCAGTTCGGCGAACGGATACGGCACGCGGTAGCGCCCGGTCAGGCGCAGGTCGGGCATGCCGTCGCGCGCCTGCGCAGTCAGCGCCAGCGTCTGGGGCGCGGCGGCGCGCAGCCGCTGCGATAGCGCCTGCCAGCCCCGCAGCCGCGCCTGCACCACATCGGGCGGCGCACCGTCCAGCGCGAAAGCCTGCGGCGCCGCCAGCGCGTAGCCGGGCAGCCAGCGCGCCACGCGCTTGGCCATGCGTGGGTGCCCCGCCAGTGTCGGCGCCTTGGCCCGCGATAGGCGCAGCCGTCGCCAGCCCCAAGGCGCGGCCGCCAGCGCGGCGGCAGCACCCAACCAAACGGGTTCCATCATCGGTGTCACCATTCCTTCAACGGGTTGGGCGACAGTTGTACGCATGGCCTTTGACACGCCCGTGAAACCCGAACCCACGCCGGCTGGCTGGCGCGCTTGGCGCGACCGCGTGCTGCAGCACGAAACGCTCAACTATGCGCTGACCAACCACGTGCCGCGCGTGGCGCTGACCCTGCTGATTGGGCGGCTGAGTCGCATCGACAGCCCCGCCTTCACACGGCTGGCGGTGGCGGTGTGGCGGTGGTTCGCCGATCTGGACCTGAGCGAGGCCGCTGCGGCCGAGTACCGCAGTTTGCGCGACGTCTTCACGCGCGCGCTGCGCGCTGGCGCGCGCCCGTTCGACCCCGACCCGCAGGTGCTGTGCAGCCCCTGCGACGCCATCGTCGGCGCCTGCGGCGACGTGCACGGCACCACCGTCTGGCAAGCCAAGGGCATGCCGTACCGGCTGGAGGACTTGATCGGCCCCGAGGCTGCCGCCGTGCACGCCAACGGACGCTTCATCACGCTGCGGCTGACCTCGACGATGTACCACCGCTTCCACGCCCCGGCCGACCTGCGTGTGCGGCGTGTGCGCTACGTCAGCGGCGACGTCTTCAACGTCAACCCGCCGGCGCTGCGGCGCATCCCGGCGCTGTTCTGCCGCAACGAGCGCGCGCTGATCGAGGCGACGCTGCCGGACGGCAGCCCGATCGCGCTGGTGCCGGTGGCGGCGATCCTGGTGGCCAGCATCCGGCTGCATTTCCTCGACGTGACGCTGCACCTTCGCTGGCGCGGCCCGCACGAGCTGCCGTGCGACGTGCGCCTGAGCCGCGGGCAGGAGATGGGCTGGTTCGAGCACGGCTCGACGATCATCCTGTTCGTGCCGGCGCACTGGCGTCTGGCCGACGGCGTCGAGTCAGGCCGCACGATCCGCGCCGGGCAGGCGCTGTGGCAGCGGGAGGATTGAAACGGATCGGTCAGACGCTGCGCCCGCCGTCGACCTCCAGGCAGGCGCCGGCGATGAACGCAGCCTCGTCGCTGGCCCCAAAGAGGGCCGCGTCGGCAATATCGAGCGGGCGGCTCAAGCGCCGCCCCAGCGGCACGGTCGCGATGAACTTCGCGCGGCGCTCGGGCGTGTCTTCGCCCATGAACTGGGCAAGCAAAGCCATCTCACCCGCCACGGGGTTGATGACGTTGACGCGAATGTTGTCGGGGCCGAGCTCTGCCGCCATCGAACGACTGGTGGTGATGGCCGCCCCTTTGCTGCCGTTGTACCAAGTCAGACCCGGGCGCAGACGCACACGGCGTGCCTTGCGGTCAGAAAGCGGCTCTTGACATTGACCGCAGCGATGCGGTCGAACCCCTCCTCGCTCACCTCAAAAGCGGCCTCGCCGCAACAGCTCGCACGCCAGGCGCACGCCCAAAAAACCCGCCCCGCCGGTGATGAGCAGCTTCACGATTGAACCTCCTTGTAAGGCGCGAACCAGCCCAGCCCGGCCGAGGTCGCGCCGCGCGGACGGTATTCACACCCGATGTACCCCTCGTAGCCCAGCGCATCGATCTCGTCGAACAGCCAGCGGTAACCGACTTCGCCGGTGTCCGGCTCGTGCCGATGCGGCACACCTGCGATCTGCAGATGGCCGACGCCGGTCAGATGACGCTGGAGCCGCATCAGTAGGTCGCCCTCCATGATCTGGCAGTGGTAGAGGTCCATCTGCACCTTCAGGTTGGTGGCGCCGACTTCGGCCACCACCTCGTGGGCCTGTTGTTGAAAGTTCAGGAAATAGCCCGGCATATCCCGGGTGTTGATCGGTTCGATCAACGCGGTGATGCCATGGGGCGCCAGCTGTTGCGCCGCGTGACGCAGGTTGGCCACGTAGGTGCGCTGCATCGCGTCGCGGTCGGCGCCCTCCGGGATCCGACCCGCCATCACATGCAGACGGCGGCAACCCGTGGCCAGGGCGTACCGGAGCGCCTGCTGCACGCTCTCGGCAAACTCGGCCTCGCGACCGGGCAGCGCCGCCAAGCCGCGCTCGCCCGCCGCCCAGTCGCCAGGGGGCAGATTGAACAAGGCCTGAGCAAGGCCATGCTCCTGCAGCCGCCGCGCGATCTCTTCGGGGGGGTGCTCGTAGGGAAACAGGTACTCGACCGCTCGGAAACCGTCCGCCGCCGCCGCGGCAAAACGGTCCAGGAAGTCGTGCTCCGTGTACATCATCGACAGATTGGCGGCAAAGCGGGGCATGGTCGGATTGGTTCACCGGCGCGCGCCAAAGTGGCGGCGCAATTCAGTTGGGCGTCCTGGCTGGTCATCATGCCACCTGCGCCAAGGCCTAGGCAAAAAATCGACGACGCCGAAGTGGCCCGACTTCAGCCCCAGGAGCAGCGGAGGGCCCTTGGCGTGTGTCCAGGGCCACCCGGATCGATGGGCGCGCCGATGCGCAACTGCCGCCCCCCAAGCGCCTGCACCACGGCGCCCGAGGTTTGCCCCCCGCCACCACGATGGCATCGGTTTGCGGCGACGGGCCTTCCGGCACGCCGACGACCTGAACCGTCCGCGTGCCCGCTCGCAGCACGATGCCCAGATCCTTTACGAAGATGTTGACGGCCGACTGCGGCCGGTGGTCGCCCGCGAGGATGTGGGGAACGCGATTCTGGAACATCCCACCCATGCCGGCGGAGTTCAAGCCGACACGGGCATCCCTGTTACGGTCGCCTCGGCCAGCCGCGCAGCCCAGCGCTCGGCGTCCTCGGCGCGGCGCGCCTCCGCCATCACCCTCAGCACCGGCTCGGTGCCGCTGGCGCGGATCAGCACGCGGCCGTCTGCGCCCAGCGCCGCCTCGGCCTCGCGCTGCGCCTGCTGCAGCGCCGTGTTGGCGCGCCAGTCCGCGCCCGCGGCCAGCCGCACGTTGCGCAGCACCTGCGGAAAGCGCTCCACGCCGCGCAGCACCTCGGCCAGCGTGCGCTGCTGGCGCAGGCAGGCCTGCAGCACCTGCAACGCCGAGACGATGCCGTCGCCTGTGGTCTGCTTGTCCAGGATGATGAGGTGGCCGGAGCCCTCGCCGCCCAGCAGCCAGTGGTGGCGGTGCAGCTCCTCCAGCACGTAGCGGTCGCCGACCTTGGCGCGCACCAGCCGCACGCCGCGCGCGGCCAGCGCCTGCTCGATGGCCATGTTGGCCATCAGGGTGCCAACGACGCCCGGGACCACCTCGTCGCGGCCCAGACGGTCGTCGGCCAGCACATACAGCAACTCGTCGCCGTCGTAGAGGCGGCCGCTGGCGTCCACCATCTGCAGCCGATCGGCGTCGCCGTCCAGCGCGATGCCGAGGTCGGCCTCGTGCGCACGCACCGCGGCGACGAGGGTTTGCGGGTGCGTGGCGCCGACGCCGTCGTTGATGTTGCGGCCGTTGGGGCTGCAGCCGATCGGCACCACGTCGGCGCCGAGCTCGTGGAATACCGCCGGCGCGATCTGATAGGCCGCCCCGTGCGCCGCATCGACCACGATCTTCAGCCCGCGCAGGCTGAGGTCCTGGGCAAACGTGCTCTTGCAAAACTCGATGTAACGCCCGGCGGCATCACTCAGCCGCCGCGCCGCCCCCAGCGCCGCCGACTCCACCCACGCCGGCGGCTGCGCCAGCGCCGCCTCCACCGCCAGCTCCCACTCGTCGGGCAGCTTGGTGCCCTGGGCGCTGAAAAACTTGATGCCGTTGTCCGGATAGGGGTTGTGGCTGGCGCTGATGACAACGCCCAGGCTGGCGCGCTGCGCGCGCGTCAGGTACGCCACCGCGGGGGTCGGCACCGGCCCGAGCAGCACCACGTCCACCCCGGCCGAAGCAAAGCCCGACTCCAGCGCCGACTCCAGCATGTAGCCGGAGATGCGCGTGTCCTTGCCGATCAACACCGTAGGGCGCGCCTCGGTGCGCTTGAGCACCTGCCCGACCGCATGCGCCAGCCGCAGCGCGAAGTCCGGCGTGATCGGCGCTCGGCCCACCGTGCCGCGGATGCCATCCGTGCCGAAGTACTGTCGTGTCGTCATGCACCCCCCCTGTCGTTCAGAGCCATCCAGACCTCGAGCGCCTGTACCGTGGCGACCACGTCGTGCACGCGCACGATGCGCGCGCCGCGCTGCACCGCCAGCAAGGCGGCGGCGACGCTCGCCCCCAGCCGCTCGGCGGCCACTTCCACCCCGGTGAGGCGCCCCAGCGTGGACTTGCGCGACCAACCCGCCAGCAGCGGGTAGCCCAGCGCCAGCAGTTCGCGCTGACGGGCCAGCAGGTCCAGGTTTTGTTCCACCGTTTTGCCAAAGCCGATGCCGTAGTCGAGCACGATGCGCTCGGCCGCCACGCCGCGCGCGCGCAGCGCGGCCGCGCGGGCAGCCAGAAAGTCGCACACCTGCGGCACGGCGTCGCCTTCCATCGGCTTGACCTGCATGTCCTGCGGCTGGCGGTGCATGTGCATCAGCACCACCCCGCAGGCCGGGTCTTGCGCCACCACGTCCTCGGCGCTGCGGCCATCCGCAGCGTGGCGGCGCAGCGCCCAGACGTCGTTGACGATGTCCGCGCCCAGCGCCAGGCATTCGGCCATCACCTCGGGCTTGTAGGTGTCGACGCTGATCGGCACGCCCCAGCGCACCGCCTCACGCACCACCGGCACGACGCGCGCCAGTTCCTCCTCGAGCGGCACGGGCGGCGCGCCGGGGCGCGTCGATTCGCCACCGACGTCGAGGATGTCGGCCCCTTCCTTCAGCAGCACCTCGGCATGGCGCAGGCCGCTGGCGGCATCGGCGTGTGCCCCCCCGTCGGAAAACGAGTCCGGCGTGACATTGACGATGCCCATCACGCGTGGGCGGCTCAGGTCGATACAAAAGCGTGCCGTCTGCCAGCAGGCAGACAGGTGGGTGGACGGAAGGGGAGACGGCATGGCCGCTATTGTGCCCGGGCTGCGAGGCCCCTTCGAGGCCGCCACGGCCAAAACCATCAAGGCCGCGGAAAGCGGCCTCGGCACTCATGCGATGGACAGACCGATCAGGCCGCCGTTGGCGCCTGTGGCGAGGGATCGGCCTGCACGGGCTCGGCCGCGCCCCCGGCGTCACCCCCACCACCGGCGTTGGGCGTGCGGGGACTGATGTCCTTCGGCGGACGCGGCGGGCGACCCGCCATGATGTCGTCGATCTGCTCGCTCTCGATCGTCTCCCACTCCAGCAGCGCCTTGGCCATGGCGTGCATCTTGTCGGCGTTTTCCTCGATCAGCCGGCGGGCCAGCGCGTATTGCTCGTCGATGATGCGTCGCACCTCGGCATCGACCTGCCGCATCGTCTCGTCGCTCATGTGCGTGGTCTTGGTGATCGAGCGACCCAGGAACACCTCGCCTTCGTTTTCGGCATAAACCATCGGTCCGAGCTTTTCGGACATGCCATAGCGCATCACCATGTCCCGGGCGATCTGCGTGGCACGCTCGAAGTCGTTGCTCGCCCCGGTGGTCATCTGCTTCATGAAGACCTCTTCAGCGATGCGGCCGCCAAACAGCATGCTGATCTGGTTGAGCATGTACTCCCTGTCGTAGGAGTAGCGGTCCCTCTCCGGCAGGCTCATCGTCACGCCCAGCGCACGGCCGCGCGGGATGATCGTGACCTTGTGCACCGGGTCGCACTTGGGCAGCAGCTTGCCGATCAGCGCGTGGCCGGCCTCGTGGTAGGCCGTGTTGCGGCGCTCTTCCTCGGGCATGACCATGCTCTTGCGCTCGGGGCCCAT
>NZ_DAISXZ010000013.1:0-35055 GCF_036825565.1 Tepidimonas sp.
CCCCTGACGGGCCCCGCCGCGCGCGGGTTGCCGTCCGCCCCCAGGATTGGAGCCCCATGTCCGCTTACGCCTATCCCGACGCCCAGGGCCACTTCGGCCCGTACGGCGGCAGCTTCGTCAGCGAGACGCTGACGCACGCCATCGCCGAGCTGCGCACCGCCTACGACCGCTACCGCCAGGACCCCGACTTCCAGCGCGAATTCCGCTACGAGCTGGCCCACTTCGTCGGCCGCCCCTCGCCCATCTACCACGCGCAGCGCCTGAGCCGCGAGCTGGGCGGGGCGCAGATCTTCCTCAAGCGCGAGGATCTCAACCACACCGGCGCGCACAAGATCAACAACGTCATCGGCCAGGCGATGCTGGCGCGGCGCATGGGCAAGCCGCGCGTGATCGCCGAGACCGGCGCCGGCCAGCACGGCGTGGCCACCGCCACCATCTGCGCGCGCTACGGGCTGGAATGCGTGGTCTACATGGGCAGCGAGGACGTCAAGCGCCAAAGCCCCAACGTCTACCGCATGAAGCTGCTCGGTGCCACCGTGGTGCCGGTGGAGTCCGGCAGCAAGACGCTCAAGGACGCGCTCAACGAAGCGCTGCGCGACTGGGTCACGAACGTCGAAAACACCTTTTACATCATCGGCACCGTCGCCGGGCCGCACCCCTACCCGATGATGGTGCGCGACTTCCAGAGCGTGATCGGCGAGGAATGCCTGCGCCAGATGCCGGAGATGCTGGCCGACCTGGGCCTGCCCGGCAACGGCGCGCAGGCCCAACCGGACGCGGTGATAGCCTGCGTCGGCGGCGGCAGCAACGCGATGGGCATCTTCTACCCCTACATCCCCCACGAGCGGGTGCGCCTGATCGGCGTGGAAGCGGCCGGCAGCGGCCTGGACAGCGGCCGCCACGCCGCCTCGCTGCAGCGCGGCGTGCCCGGCGTGCTGCACGGCAACCGCACCTACGTGCTGCAAAACGCCGATGGCCAGATCACCGAGACGCACTCCGTCAGCGCCGGCCTGGACTACCCCGGCGTCGGCCCCGAGCACGCCTGGCTGAAGGACAGCGGCCGCGCCGAATACGTGGGCGTCACCGACGGCGAGGCGCTGGAGGCCTTCCACCGCCTGTGCCGCACCGAAGGTATCATCCCCGCGCTGGAGTCCAGCCATGCCGTGGCCTACGCCATGAAGCTGGCACCGACGATGCGCCCCGACCAGTCGCTGCTGGTCAACCTGTCCGGACGCGGCGACAAGGACATCGGCACCGTGGCCGACTTGTCGCAGGCGGATTTCTACTGCCGCCCGAGCTGCCGGGGCCAGACCGTCAAGACCGCCGAGCAGCCCCTCACCCTGACGCCGGGAGCCGCCCGATGAGCCCGCACCGCCTTGCCGCCACCTTCGACCGCCTGCGCGCCCAGGGCCGCCGGGCGTTGATCCCCTTCGTCACCGCGGGTTTTCCGCAACCCGATGCGACGCCCGGGCTGATGCACGCCCTGGTGACCGCCGGGGCCGACGTGATCGAGCTGGGCGTGCCATTTTCGGACCCGATGGCCGACGGCCCCGTGATCCAGCGCGCCGGCGAGCGCGCGCTGGCCGCAGGCGTGGGCTTGGCGCAGGTGCTGCAGATGGTGCGCGACTTCCGTACCCGCGACGCCACCACGCCCGTGGTGCTGATGGGCTACGCCAACCCCATCGAGGCCTGGGAACACCGGCACGGCGCCGGCAGCTTCGCGCGCGAGGCCGCCGCCGCGGGCGTGGACGGCGTGCTGGTGGTGGACTACCCGCCCGAGGAGTGCGAGGCCTTTGCCGCCACCCTGCGCGCGCACGGGCTGGACCTGATCTTTCTGCTCGCGCCCACCAGCACCGATGCGCGCATGGCGCAGGTCGGCCGGCTGGCCAGCGGCTATGTGTACTACGTCTCGCTCAAGGGCGTCACCGGGGCCGGCCACCTGGACACCGCCGCGGTGGAGGCGATGCTGCCGCGCATTCGCGCGCATGTGTCCATCCCGGTGGGGGTCGGCTTCGGCATCCGCGATGCGGCCAGCGCCCAGGCCGTGGGCCGCAGCGCCGATGCGGTGGTGATCGGCACCCGCCTCATCCAGCTGATCGAGAACGAACCACCCGAGCGTGCGCCCGAGGTCGCCGCGGCCTTTCTGCGCGAGATCCGCGCGGCACTGGACGCCCTGCCCGCCCGGTCCGCCGCGGCTGTCGCATAATCGCCCTCGCCCCGGCGCGGTGGGCCCTGCGGGCCTGCCGCGCCGCCATTGCAAGGAGTTGCCATGTCCTGGCTGGAAAAACTGCTGCCGCCCAAGATCGCCCCGGCGGGCGCCCAGCGGCGCAGCATCCCCGAGGGTCTGTGGATCAAGTGCCCGAGCTGCGAGGCCGTGCTCTACAAGACCGACCTCGAGAAGAACCTCAACGTCTGCCCGCATTGCGCGCACCACCACCGCATCGGTGCGCGCGCGCGGCTGGACGCCTTCCTCGACCCCGAGGGCCGCTACGAGATCGGGCAGGAGGTGCTACCAGTCGACGCGCTGAAGTTCAAGGACAGCCGCAAGTACCCCGAGCGCCTGAAGGAGGCGCTGGAGGCCACCGGCGAGACCGATGCCCTGATCGTGATGGGCGGCGCGGTGCACACCCTGCCGGTGGTGGTGGCGTGCTTCGAGTTCGACTTCATGGGCGGCTCGATGGGCTCGGTAGTCGGCGAGCGCTTCGTGCGCGGCGTTGAAAACGCCATCGAGCAGAAGGTGCCGTTCATCTGCTTCACCGCCACCGGCGGTGCGCGCATGCAGGAGGGGCTGCTGTCCCTGATGCAAATGGCCAAGACCAACGCAGCGCTGACCCGGCTGGCCAAGAAGCGCCTGCCCTACGTCAGCGTGCTCACCGACCCCACCATGGGCGGCGTGTCGGCGGGCTTCGCCTTCATGGGCGACGTGGTCATCGCCGAGCCCAAGGCGCTCATCGGCTTTGCCGGCCCGCGCGTGATCGAAAACACCGTGCGCGTCAAGCTGCCGGAGGGCTTCCAGCGCGCGGAGTTTCTGCAGAGCAAGGGCGCAGTGGACTTCATCTGCGACCGGCGCGAGCTGCGCGGCACCGTGGCCAACGTGCTGGCGATGCTGCAGCGCCAGAGCGCCGACGCCGTGGCCTGACGCCGCAGTGTCGCCCCTTGCCTCCTCGCACCGAGACCCTCGGATGATCGCCGATCAGCGTGCCCGTGTGCGGCTGGCCCAGTTGCACCTGTACGTGGATGTGCATCGCAACGACCGGTATGTGGCGCCGGTGTTGGCGGTCATCGCGGCGCTGCTGCTGTCGCACTGGGTACCCGTATCGTGGGCGTTGGGCTGGCTGGTGCTCGAGCTGCTCATCATCGCGCACTATCTGTGGGTGTACCGGCGCTTCAAACGGGCCGACCCACCGCCGAGTGAGGAGCGCCGCTGGGCCAACCGCATCGCGCTGGCGCACGGTGCGCACATGCTGGCCTGGTCATCGCTGGTGGTTTGGGCGTGGCAGCCGGGCGATTTCGGCAACCTCATGTTCGTGATGCTGGTGCACGTCGGCCTGATCTCGCTGACGGTGTCCATGTCCAACGCGCACCTGCGCCTGCTTTGGCTGGACATGACGTTTCCGGTGCTGGCCCTGATCGCGCCGCCGCTGCTGGAGCCGAGCGGATTCAACCTCGGCCTGAGCCTATTCGGGATCAGCTTCTGCGCGCTGATGGTGCTGGTGGGTCGGCAGATCAACGCGGCAACCACCGAGGCGATCGAGCTGCGCCAGCGCAACGAGCAGCTCATCCAGGAGTTGCATTCGCAGGCCACACGCGACGCGCTGACCGGGCTCATCAACCGCCGCTATCTGCTGGAGACCGGCACGCGGCTGCTCCAGCAGCGCCACCGCAGCGGCGAGCCGCTGGCGCTGCTGATCATCGACCTGGACCACTTCAAACGCATCAACGACCAGCACGGGCACCTGGGCGGCGACGAGGTGCTGGTGGCGGTGGTCGGAACCTGTGCGCAGCATGTGCGCGCGGGCGATTGCTTTGGCCGCCTGGGCGGAGAGGAGTTCGCGCTCGTGCTGCCCGACACCCAGCTCGCCCAGGCGCGCGATCTGGCCGAGCGGCTGCGCTCGGCCACCGCGGCGCTGGCCATCTCGCTGCCGGGCGAAACCATCCGCCCGACCAACAGCGTCGGTCTGGCGATGGCGACGGACGGCGACACCACGCTGTCGGACCTGCTGCGCCGGGCCGACGCGGCCATGTACGAGGCCAAGGCCGGTGGGCGCAACCGCGTCGTCTGTGCCCGTCCAGCGGGCGGGTCCCGGGCCGATCCGGTCCCGGCCTGAGGCGGTGGCCGCCCCGGCGAGCACGGTCCGTCAGGGCAGCAGTTCCAGCGCGTGCTGGTAGCGGGGATCGGCCATCAAGGCGTCCCAGTCCGGCGCGGGGTCCGTGGGCAGCAGCGCGCGCCGGCGGGCGTCGGCGGTCTCGTCCGGCACCCAGCGGCCCTCGATGAGGGCACGGCTCAGGCCCTCGATCAGGTCGTCGATCGGCTCGCCGCCGCCCACGGTGCTCTGGTTGCACAGCAGCACCAGGTCGCAGCCGGCCTCCAGCGCGGCCAGCGCCGCCTCCGTGGGGGTGACGTCCCGGCCGTCCAGCACGCGCGCACCGGCCATGCTGAGGTCGTCGCTGAACACGGCACCGGTAAAACCCAGCCCCTCGCGCAGGATGTCGCGGAGCCAGCGGCGCGAGAATCCCGCCGGCCGCGCATCCACCTGCGGGTACACGACGTGCGCGGGCATCACCGCCGCCAGCGACGCACTCAGCCACCCGTAGGGCGCGGCGTCGTCGGTCAGAATCGCCTCCAGCGGCCGATCGTCCACCGGCAAGTCCACATGTGAGTCCGCCTCGGCCCAGCCGTGGCCGGGAAAGTGCTTGCCGCAGTTGGCCATGCCGACCAGGCGCAGGCCGTGCATTAGGGCCTGCGCCAGCGCCGCCACGACGCGGGCATCGCCGTCGAAGGCGCGGTCGCCAATCACCTCGCTGCGCCCGTAATCCAGGTCCAGCACCGGCGTAAAACTCAAGTCCACGCCACAGGCACGCAGCTCCGCGCCGAGCACATAGCCCGCGGCCGTCGCCGCATTGCAGGCGGCCAGCGCGGCCTCGCCGGGGCGCGTCTCGGGCGCCTCGCGCCATAGGCGGCCGAAGTCGCGCATCGACGGCAGGTGGGTGAAGCCATCGGTGCGAAAACGCTGCACGCGCCCGCCCTCGTGGTCCACGGCGATGAGCAGGTCGCGGCGCACCCGCTTGATCTGGGCACACAGACGCCGCAACTGCGCCCGATCGCGCCAATTGCGCGCGAACAGGATCACTCCGCCGACCAGCGGGTGGCTCAGGCGGGCACGGTCGGCATCGGTCAGGCGGGTGCCGGCGACGTCGATGACGAGTGGGGCATGCAGGGTCATGGGTCTTGCTCCACCACCACGAAGCTGGCGGCATAGTCGGATTCGTCGGTCACGCTCAGGTGGGCGCGCAATCGCCGCTCGGTGCACCACGCCAGCAGCGCCCCATGCAGGCGGAAGGCAGGCTGACCGCTCGGTCGCCGGATCACCTCGCAGTCGCGCCAAGTCATGGGCGCGCGCAGACCCAGGCCGATGGCCTTGCTGAACGCCTCCTTGGCGGAAAAGCGCGTCGCCACGAAGCGCACGCCCCGCTCGGTCCAGCGCGCGCGGCGCTCGTGCCACAGGGCCAACTCGCCCTCGGCCAGCACGCGCTGCGCAAAGCGATCGCCGTGCCGCTCCAGGGCGGCTGCGATGCGGCGCACATCGCACAGATCGGTCCCCACGCCATAGATCATGGGCTCAGGCCTCAGCAGCCGCGATGCAGCGCCGGTAGTCCTGCACGGTGGCGGCGTAGCCCAGCTCCAGCGCATCGGCGATCAGGGCGTGGCCGATGGAAACCTCGGCCACGCCCGGCACGGCGCGCAGAAAGTCAGTCAGGTTGTCGCGGTTGAGGTCGTGCCCCGCGTTGACGCCCAACCCAACTGCCTGGGCAGCCACGGCGGCGTCGCGGTAGCGCTGCAACTGGGCGGCGCGCTCGATGGCGTGGGGCCAGGCGGCGGCGTAGGGTTCGGTGTAGAGCTCCACGCGGTCGGCCCCCACGGCTCGGGCGCCAGCCATCAGGGTGGGATCGGGGTCCATGAACAGGCTCACACGCGCGCCCAGCGCCTGCGCCTGCGCGACCACGGACCGCAGCCGCTGCGCATCCTCGGGAAAGCGCCAACCGTGGTCGCTGGTGAACTGGTCCACCGCATCTGGCACGAAAGTAAGCTGGTGCAGCGGTAGGCCCTGCTGCACCACCTCGCGCGCGACGTCGAGCAGGTTGTGGAAAGGGTTGCCCTCGATGTTGTATTCGCGGTCAGGCCAGTCGCGCAGCAGGCGCGCCAGATCGAACACGTCGTGCCAGCGGATGTGCCGCTCGTCCGGGCGGGGGTGCACGGTGATGCCATCGGCACCGGCCTGCAAACACAGCGTCGCCGCCCGTGTCACGCTGGGGATGCCCAGGTGGCGGCTGTTGCGCAGCAGCGCCACCTTATTGACGTTGACGGACAGCGCCGTGCGGGATGCACCGGGGGCGGGGGGGTGGCTCATGGCGAAGGGTCGTTCAGCGGCGGGGTGGGACGCGGCCCGATGCGGCGCATCGCCCGCATGAGCTCGCGGGTCCGAAAGGACCGCACCCCACTATGGTAGTGCAGCAGGCCGGCGAGGCCGACGCGCATCGCCGTCGCACCCAGGGTCGGCGCCAGTGCCGAGAGGGCGGACCAAGGCTCGGGCGCGTCCAGCGCGGCCTGCACCGCCTGCCAGTGCGCACCGAACAGGGCGCCGGCATCGTCCGGCCCGCTGGGCTGCAGGCCCGCCTCCGGCTGCAGGCGGTAGGGTTGTGCCGCCTCCAGCGGCAGCAGGCGCAGCCCCTCCTGCGCCAGATGGGGCAACCAGCCCAACTCGCGCAGCAGCAGCAGCTCGAAGGCGCGCAGCGTCACCGCCACGTCGGCCCCGTGGGCCAGGGCCTGCACCGCTGCGGCATAGGGGTCGAAGAGTGCGGGGTGGGGATCGTCGCGCGCCATGAGGCGCAGCATCAGCTCGTTCAGGTAGTAGCCCGCCAGCAGCGCATCGCCCGCCGGCATCACATGGCCACCGGCATACTGCGCGGCCTTGAGGGTGCGCACCTCCGCCTCGCCCGACCAATCGACGCGCAACGGCACCAGGGGCAGCAGCACGGCGCGAAACTGCGACGTGGGCCGCTTGACCCCCTTGCCCACCAGCACCACGCGGCCGTGGTGGCGGGTAAACAGCTCCAGGATCAGGCTGGACTCGCTCCAGTCGTGGTGGTGGAGCACGAAGGCGGGCTCGTCGTGCACCCGCACCCGCTGGCGTGTGACCACGTCACTCGTAACCGTAGGCGCGCACCCGGGCCTCGTCGTCGGACCAGCCCGAGCGCACCTTGACCCACAACTCCAGGAACACCTTGCCGCCCCACAGGCGCTCCAGCTCCTGGCGCGCCTCGGTGCCGATGCGCTTGAGGCGCTCGCCCCCCTCGCCGATGACCATGCCCTTGTGGCCCTCGCGCTCGACGATGATGGTGGCGGCGATGCGGCGCAGTTCACCCTCCTGCTCGAAGCGGTCCACGACGACCGTCGAGGTGTAGGGCAGTTCGTCCCCGGTCAGGCGAAAGAGCTTTTCGCGCACCAGCTCGCCGGCCAGAAAACGCTCGCTGCGGTCGGTGAGGTCGTCCGCGTCGTACAGCCACGGCTGCTCGGGCAGATAGCGCTCGCACAGCGCCAGCAGGCGCTGCACATCGCGCGGCTGCTTGGCGCACATGGGGAAGAACTCGGCAAACGGGTGCCGGTCCTGCATGCTGCGCAGCCAGGGCGCGATCTCCACGCGGCGGTGCACGCGGTCCAGCTTGTTGGCCACCAGGATCACCGGCACGCCGGGGGGCAGCAGCGCCAGCACTTTGGCGTCCGCCAGGTCGAAGCGCCCCGCCTCGACCACGAACAGCAGCAGGTCCACATCGGCCACCGCGCCGAGCACGGTCTTGTTGAGCGCGCGATTGAGCGCGTTGCCGTGCCGGGTCTGAAAACCCGGCGTGTCCACGAAGACGAACTGCGTCGCCCCCTCGGTGCGGATGCCGGTGATGCGGTGGCGGGTGGTCTGCGCCTTGCGCGAGGTGATGCTGACCTTGTGGCCCACCAGGGCATTGAGCAGCGTGGACTTGCCCACGTTGGGCTTGCCCACGATGGCGATGAATCCGCAGCGCTGCGGGCCGGTCGGCGCAGCCGCAGGACCGGGTGCCGGGTCGGCCGCCGCCGCTGCAGCGGGGACGTCGGTGGCCCGGCCCAAGGCGCGCGCCAGCATGGCCTCGAGGTCGTCGTCGGGGGGCGCGGATGGCGCAGATGGCGCGCCGGGGGGCGGTGGTGTCATGGCTGGAGGACTCGGCTGGACAGGCCGTGGGTGTGTAGATGGTCCAACATCACGGCAGCGGCGGCCTGCTCGGCCGCGCGGCGCGAGGCCCCCCGCCCGGTGGTGGGCGCCGCGCCCTCGACGCGGCACGCCACCTCGAAGGTCTGGGCATGCGCCTCCCCGTGAATGGCGACCACCTCGTAGACGGGCAGCGGCCGACGGCGGGCCTGCAGCCACTCCTGCAACGCCGTCTTGGCGTCCTTGCCCAGGCCCGGCCGCAGCTCGACGCCCTCGTACCAGCGGCGGGCCACGGCCTGCGCCGCCTCGAAACCCGCATCCAGATACAGGGCGCCCAGCACCGCCTCGGCCGCATCGGCCAGGATGGAGGCCCGCTCGCGCCCGCCCGAGCGCTGCTCGCCCTCGCCCAGGCGCAGCAGAGCCGGCAGGCCAAGGTCCAGCGCGATGCGGTGCAGGGCATCTTGCCGCACGAGGCTGGCGCGCGCGCGCGACAGCTCGCCCTCCGCCTGCTGCGGCAGGCGCTCGACGAGCAGCGTGGACACCGCCAAGCCGAGCACGGCATCGCCCAAAAACTCCAGCCGCTCGTAGTGGTCGGCCGAATAACTGCGGTGCGTCAACGCCCGCACGAGCAAATCGGGTTGGCGGAAGCGGTGCCCCAAACGGCGCTGCAGCGCCTCCAGCCCCGGCGCCAAAGAATCAGTCATGGATCACGAATTGCGGCCCCGGTACTTGAGCAGTAGATACGCCGGGCCGAAGAGGTGGATTTCCTTGTCGTAGGCAAACTCGACGACGATGCGGTCACCGTCCTTGCTGATCTCGAGATCCTTGCCGCTGACGGCCTCGAAGTAATCGGCGGTCTTGGCGCGCTCGAAGGCGTTGCGGATCTCGGTGACGGTGGTGCCGCTTAGCGCGGCGCGGTTGACGGCCTTTTGGATAGCCAGGTATTCCGTGACCGTCGGGACGACCTTGGCCGCCAGCACGATCAGCAGTGCCGCCACGATCCCGAAAAACACCATCCCGATGACGGTCACCCCGAGCTGACCCCGCTTCATGCTCACCCCCGTGCAGAAGTCAAACGCCGCCCTTGGCGACGATCGGAGCCATGATAGCGCCAATCGAACCGGGTGCGTTCATTCGAACGCGCCGATGCGCCGCAGGTCGCCGAAGTTCATCCACACGAACACCGCCTTGCCGACGATGTTGCGTTCCGGCACGAAGCCCCAGTAGCGCGAGTCGAGCGAATTGTCGCGGTTGTCGCCCATGACGAAGTAGTGCCCCTCGGGCACACGGCAGGTCACGCCCTCGACGGTGTAGCGGCAGTGCTCGCGCCCCGGAAAATCGGCCGCCACCGGGATGAAGGCCGGCCGCTCGTCGTCCAGCAGGGTGTGCACCCGCCGCCCGCCGATCTCCTCGACGAACTGCTTGCGGTAGCGCATCGCCTCGGCATCGTAAAAGTCTGTCTCGGCGGTGCGCGGCACCGGCTGCCCGTTGATGAACAGCCGCTTGTTCAGATACGCCACCTCGTCACCCGGCACGCCGACGACGCGTTTGATGTAGTCCAGGCTGGGCTGGGGCGGGTAGCGAAAGACGATCACATCGCCGCGCTGCGGGCTGTGGTTGTCCACGACCCTGGTATTGACCACCGGCAAGCGGATGCCGTAGTGGTACTTGTTGACCAGGATCAGGTCGCCCACGCGCAGCGTCGGGATCATGGAGCCGGAAGGGATCTTGAACGGCTCGAACAAAAACGAGCGCAACAAAAACACCGCCAGGATGACGGGGAACAGCCCCGCCGTCCAGTCCAGCCACCAGGGCTGGGCCAGGAACTGGCGCCGCAGGGCCTCCAGGTCACCGTGATCGGCGGTGATGCCCTGGCGGGCCGACTCTTCGCGGCGGCGGCGGGCCTCGGCCACGGCGCGCTCGGCAGCAGCGCGCCGGCGCGGCAGAAACACCCAGCGCTCGGCCACCCAGTAGGCGCCCGTCACCACCACGGCCAACAACAGCAGCAGCGCGAAGTTGCCATCGATGGCCCCCACATACCAAGCGACGCCGTAGCCGGCGAATGCCGCCAGGACGACGCCCGTCAGGGCGCCCATGGTCTGGTCGTTCATGACTCCTCCACCTGCAGGATGGCGAGGAACGCCTCCTGCGGCACCTCGACGGTGCCGATCTGCTTCATGCGCTTCTTGCCGGCCTTTTGCTTTTCCAGCAGCTTGCGCTTGCGGGTGATGTCGCCGCCGTAGCACTTGGCCAGCACGTTCTTGCGCAGCGCCTTGACGGTCTCGCGCGCGATGATGTTGGCGCCGATGGCGGCCTGGATGGCGACGTCGAACTGCTGGCGGCTGATGATTTCACGCATCTTGCTGACCACCGCGCGCGCGCGCGACTGCGACTGGCTGCGGTGCACGATCATCGACAGCGCATCCACCTTCTCGCCATTGAGCAGGATATCCACCTTCACCACATCCGAGGGGCGGTACTCCTTGAACTCGTAGTCCATCGACGCGTAGCCGCGGCTGACGGATTTGAGCTTGTCGAAGAAGTCCAGTACGATCTCGGCCAACGGCAGGTCGTAGGTCAACATGACCTGCTTGCCGTGGTAGGCCATGTTGAGCTGCACGCCGCGCTTGCCGTTGCACAGCGTCATCACCGGGCCCACATAGTCCTGCGGCAGGTAGATGTGCACGGTGACGATGGGCTCGCGGATCTCCTGAATCTTGCTCGGCTCGGGCATGCGCGAGGGGTTTTCCACCATCAGCACCTCGCCATCGCCCTTGACCACCTGGTACACCACGCTCGGCGCGGTCGTGATCAGGTCCTGGTCGAACTCGCGCTCGAGCCGCTCCTGCACGATTTCCATGTGCAGCAGGCCCAAAAAGCCGCAGCGAAAGCCAAAGCCCAGCGCCTGCGACACTTCCGGCTCGAAGTGCAGGGACGCGTCGTTGAGCTGGAGCTTTTCCAGCGCGTCGCGCAACTGGTCGTATTCGCTCGCCTCGGTGGGGTACAGCCCGGCAAACACCTGCGGCTGTACCTCCTTGAAGCCGGGCAGCGGCTCGGTGGCCGCGGCCAGATTGGCACCGCTCGCGGTCTTGTACGAGGTGATGGTGTCACCCACCTTGGCCGACTTCAGCTCTTTGATGCCGGCAATGACGTAGCCCACCTCGCCCGCCTGCAGGCGCTCGCGCGGCTGGTTGGCGGGGGTGAAGACGCCCACCTTCTCGCACGGGTACTGCGCGCCCGTGGCCATCAACCGGATGCGGTCACCCCGGTTGAGGCAGCCATCCACCACCCGCACCAGCATCACCACGCCGACATAGTTGTCGAACCACGAGTCGATGATCATGGCCCGCAACGGGCCGTCCGGATGGCCATGCGGTGGCGGGATCTTGGCCACCACCGCCTCCAGAATGTCGTCGATGCCCATGCCGGTCTTGGCCGAGCAGGGGATGGCCTCGGAGGCATCGATGCCGATGACGTCCTCGATCTCCTGCTGGGCGCGCTCGGGGTCGGCCTGCGGCAGGTCCATCTTGTTGAGGACCGGCAGCACCTCGACCCCCAGGTCCAGCGCGGTGTAGCAGTTGGCCACCGTCTGCGCCTCGACGCCCTGGCTGGCGTCGACCACCAGCAACGCACCTTCGCAGGCCGACAGCGAGCGGCTCACCTCGTACGAGAAGTCCACGTGACCGGGCGTGTCGATCAGATTCAGGTTGTAGACCTGCCCGTCGCGCGCGGTGTACTGCAGCGCAGCGGTCTGTGCCTTGATCGTGATGCCGCGCTCCTTCTCCAGATCCATGGAGTCGAGCACCTGCTCGGTCATCTCGCGCTCGCTCAAGCCCCCGCAGCGCGCGATCAGGCGGTCGGCCAGCGTACTCTTGCCGTGGTCGATGTGCGCGATGATGGAAAAGTTGCGGATGTGCTTCATGGCCACAGAAAAAGGGCGCGCTCCCCAAGCAGCGCGCCCGATCGGTTCAAAGCCGCGATTGTAGGCGTTGTACGGCCGTGGCCGCGGAAGGCGCCGCTTAGGGCCGCACCAGCACCCACTGCGCCCAGTCGCCGCGGCGGATGAGCAGGCTCACCGGCCGGCCCTTGGGCCACTCGGCCACCGCCCGCTCGAATTCGCGCACGCTGGCGATGGTCTGGTTGCCCAGCCCGACGATGACATCACCCGGCCGCAGGCCCGCCGTCGCGGCCGGACCGGCCACCTCGGCGACGCGCACGCCACCGGCCACCTTCAGCTCGCGCCGCTCGGCGGCGGTCAGCTCGCGCACGGTCAAGCCCAGCGGGCCGGCCTTGGCGGTCTTGGGCTCCTCGGTCGCGGAAGCGGCGGCCGATTCGTCCTCGAACGTGCCCACGGTAACGGTGAGGGTCTTGCTCGCTCCACGCCGCCACACCTCCACCGTGGCACGGGTGCCCGGCTTGGTGTTGCCGACGATGCGCGGCAGATCCGCCGACTTCTCGATCGCCTTGCCGTCGAAGCGCAGGATGATGTCGCCCGGCTCGATGCCGGCCTTGGCCGCGGGCGAGCCGTCCTCCACCCCGCGCACCAGCGCCCCGCCCGGCCGCGGCAGACCAAGCGACTCGGCCAGCTCCTTGTCCACCGGCTCGATGGCCACGCCGATGCGCCCGCGCGTGACCTTGCCGTTGGCCTTGAGCTGCTCGGCCACGCGCACCGCCTCGTCGATCGGGATGGCGAAACTGATGCCCATGAAGCCACCCGAGCGCGAGTAGATCTGGCTGTTGATGCCGACCACCTCGCCGCGCATGTTGATCAGCGGCCCGCCGGAGTTGCCGGGGTTGATCGCCACGTCGGTCTGGATGAACGGCAGGAAGTCGCCGGTCTCGCGCTGCTTGGCACTGACGATGCCGGCGGTGACGGTATTGTCCAGCCCGAACGGCGAGCCGATCGCCATCACCCACTCGCCGACCTTGAGCCGCTCGACGTCGCCGATGCGCACGGGCTTCAAGCCCGTGGCGTCGATCTTGACCAGCGCCACGTCGGTGCGCTTGTCGGCGCCGACCACGCGCGCCTTGAACTCGCGCTTGTCGGGCAGCGTGACGATCACCTCGTCCGCCCCGTCGACGACGTGCGCATTGGTCATCACGAAGCCGTCGGCGCTGTAGACGAAGCCGGAGCCGACCCCGCGCTGGCGCTGCTCCGGCCCCCGGTCGGGGCGCTGGGGCCCGCGCGGCAGCGCGCCGGGGGGCAGCGGAATGCCAAAGCGGCGGAAAAACTCGCGCATGTCCTCGTCCGGCGCAGCCGGGTCCGACTCGCGGGGCTGCACGCGCTCGACCGTGCGGATGTTGACGACCGACGGGCCGACCTCATCGACCAGCACGGTGAAATCTGGCAACCCGGTCAGGCGTGGCGCGGCCGCCGACGTGCTGGCCGGTGCGGCAGCCCCCGCCGCCGGCTGGGCACCGACGACATGCTGCGCAGCGCCCCACAGCAGGGCCACGGCCGCCACCAGCGACACACCCGCCAGCGCCACGGAACGGCGCCGCTGCGGCATCCCTGCCGCCACGGAAGGTTCGGATCGGTTCATCATGAGGAATCCTCGTCGGATACAAGGGTCCCGGCCGCTGTGCGGGGCCGGTTCCGCGGACGGCTCATCGCGTGCGCTCGAGCGCGCCCAAAAAACGTTCCAGCGTGGCCAGCGGCACTTCGCCCAGCGCGGTGACCGCATAGCCGCCCACCCGCTGCGACAGCACATGCGTGGCCCCCGCCTGGGTGCGGTGCACCGGGGGCCCGTCGGCCGCCGAGAAGAACAGCGACACCGACGCCAGCCCGTCCGAATAGACGCACTGCAGCGGCGGCCGCGCCCGCGCCGGCTCCTCGGCCCGGGCCCAGCAGGTGACGGGGCGGAACCCGGGCACCTCGGTCTTCAGGCGCCAGCCCTCGGCCTCCGGTGTGGTTTTGCGCAGTGTCGGGCGCTCGATGCGGTAGCCCCGCGTGTCGTCCATCTGTCGCGCCATCACCTCCAGCCGCAACGGCGCATCGAGCTGCAGCTCCGTGAACGCGACCTGCTCCAGCACCTCGCCGTCGGCCTTCAGCGTCTGCAGTTTGAGCACGAGGCCGGTGCGCTTCTCGGACCAGATGCGGTAGCCGTAGCGCAGCGCATCGCGGGGCTGGAATTCCACCACCCAGGCATCGAAGCCGGCCAGCCGTTCGCTGCCGCGCACCTCCGCGCGGTAAAAGCCCGCGACCTCGATGCCCGGCACCCGCACCGGCCCCGGGAACAGACGCAGCAGCTCGCGCCGATCGCGCACCGCCCACTGCTTGTCCGGCAGCAGGGTCATGACCTCGTCGTCCCGGCGCCAGGTGATGCGCGCCGGCCCGTTGAGCGCTTCGATGCGCTCGATCTGCTGCCGCCCATCGCAGACGTGCGCGATACGCGCCGCCGCGATTTCGCTGCCGCGCGTGACGACGAACGTCCCGCTGTAAGCGCGGTTGCGCGTGGCGTCGTGCAGCCGCTCGATCCAGGCCTGGATGTCGCCCGCGGGCTCGGGGATCGCGGCATGGGCAGTCTGCACCCCGACCGTGAGCACGGACAAGCCCAAAGCGGCCGCCGCCACCCGACCCGCCCAGCGTTGGCCCCAGCGGGTGGGGTACGCGTCTCGCATCGTCATGGACCGTTTCACCCCGCTTCAGCGCGCCGGCACGTCGTAGCTGGCCGCCCGCAGAAAACCGGCGCTGGTCTGCAGCGCCGACGCCCCGCCCCACTGGCGGTGCGCGGCCATCAGTTCTTCGAGCTGGGGATCGCGCACCACCACGCTCGCCGCCGGAGTGGGGGCGCTCGGCAGGCTGACGGTCACGGTCTGGGGCGGCTCGGCCTGGGCCATGCGCGGCGCGGTCTCGACCGCCCCTGGCACCGCACCCACCTGCCATGCGACGGCCACCACGGCGGCCAGCGCGGCCACACCCGCCACCATCTTCCAGCGGAAAACGGCATCGTTGGCCGCGACCGGCCGCGGGTCGGCCACGACCGGCGTCGCCTCACTGCGCAGCGGCACGGGCTCGGCCGCCACGCGCGCCATCACGGCGCGCACGAAGGCAGGGTCCGCGCCGCCCTCGGCGCTGCCCGCCCGGGCGCGCAGGGCATCCCCGATGCAACGGTACGCATCCCACGCCGCCCGGTCGGCGCCGGCGTCGGCCCCGTCGAGCGCGGTCTGCGCCTGCGACGGCCCGCATTCGCCGTCGAACAGCGCCGACAGCCATTCCCGCCGCGCGGCGTCGGCGGCGGACGGATCGTTCGATAGGGCTACAGGCTTCATGGTCGGACATCCAATCTGGTGACCCTGCACAGGCACGCTACCAACGCTTGCCGGACTGGCGCTCCAGCATGGGTTTGATGCGCGCCGAAATCGCCTCCCGGGCACGGAAGATGCGCGAGCGCACCGTCCCGATCGGGCAGTCGAGCGCCTGCGCGATCTCCTCGTAACTGAGACCGTCGATTTCGCGCAGCGTGATCGCCTGGGCCAGCTCGGTCGGCAGGGCATCCACCGCCGCCTGCACCGCCTGGGCAATCTCCTTGCTCGCCAGCACCGCGTCCGGGGTTTCGGTATCGGCCACCTGCGCGGTTAGTTCCTGCTCCAGGGCGGAAGTTTCATCGCCATCGTCGCCGTTGTGCAGCGCGCTCATGGGCACCAGCGGATCGCGCTTGAGCTCCTGCAGTGCCTTCTTGGCGGTGTTGACGGCGATGCGGTACAGCCAGGTGTAGAACTGCGCATCGCCCCGAAACTGCCCCAGCGCCCGGTAGGCGCGAATGAAGGTCTCCTGCGCCAAGTCGGGGACGAGGTCGGTGTCGCGCACGAGGCGCCCGATCAGGCGTTCGACCCGGCGCTGGTATTTGATGACCAGCAGTTCGAACGCCTGTTGGTCGCCAGCGATCGCGCGCTGCACGAGCGCGGCGTCGGCGTCGGGGAAGCGGCGGGGTTCGTCCATCATGGCGTCGGCGCGGCGCGCCCGAATATACCCGATCGCCCCTCGGGGTCGGCCGTGGCCGCCAAGGTCCGGCGCAAGGTCAGCCAGTCCGCAGGATCGTCGCCAGCGGCCGCCCGCTGGCACCACAGCCACAGGCGCTGCCCATCGGGCGCTCGGCCCTCCAGCAGCACCACATGGGTGCCGTCCCATGCGATGCGCACGTTAAGCAAGGGCACCCCGGACGGCCGCGCCGCGCCGAACCAGCGCCATGCGCCGCCCCGAATACTGTCGGGGCTGGGCGCAGGCTGCCACGCCAACTCGCCGTACCGGGTATGGCGCAGGCCCCAGACAGCCCACAGGGTGGTGGCCAGCACTCCGGCCGCCAGCCCCCACCATGCCGCGGGCAGATCGGGCTGCGTCCAGGCCCACTGGCCCAGCACTGCCACGCCACTCGACACGCCGATGGCGGTGGCCCATCTGTCCAGTTGGGCAGAGCCGGCCGGGTAGCGGATGCCGGCTGCCCCAGTGCAGGCCATGGGGATCAGACGCGCTTGAAGACCAGCGTGCCGTTGGTGCCGCCGAAGCCGAAGTTGTTCTTCAGCGCCACGTCGATGCGGGCATCCCGCGCCGTGTTGGCGCAGTAGTCCAGGTCGCATTCGGCATCCGCCTCGACCAGGTTGATGGTAGGCGGAATCTTCTGGTGATACACGGCGAGGACGGTAAAGACGCTCTCCAGCCCGCCCGCGCCGCCCAGCAGGTGGCCGGTCATCGACTTGGTGGAGCTGACGACCATGCGGCGGGCATGATCGCCCAGCGCCGCCTTGATGGCGTTGGTCTCGTTGACGTCACCCAGCGGGGTGGAGGTGCCGTGCGCGTTGAGGTAATCCACCTGGTCCGCATTCACGCCGGCGTTGCGCAGGGCGTTGAGCATGGCGCGCCGGGGACCGTCCATGTTGGGGGCGGTCATGTGACCCGCATCGGCGCTCATGCCGTAGCCGACCAGCTCGGCATAGATCTTGGCGCCGCGCGCCTTGGCGTGCTCGTACTCCTCCAACACCAACACGCCGGCCCCCTCACCCAGCACGAAGCCGTCGCGATCCTTGTCGAACGGGCGCGAGGCGGCCTGCGGATCGTCGTTGCGGGTGGACAAGGCCCGCATCGCGGCAAAGCCGCCGATGCCCAGCGGGGAAACCGTCGATTCCGTCCCGCCGGCGATGACGACGTCCGCATCCCCATACTCGATCATGCGCCCCGCTTCGCCGATGCAGTGCAGGCCGGTGGTGCAGGCGGTGACGACCGCCAGGTTGGGGCCTTTGAAGCCGTAGCGCATGGACACGTGGCCGGCCACCATATTGATGATGGAGGCGGGCACGAAGAACGGCGAAATGCGGCGCGGCCCGCGGTTGGTGAGTTCCGTGTGCGTCGCCTCGATGAGCGGCAGGCCGCCGATGCCCGAGCCGATCACGCAACCGATGCGACAAGCTTCGTCCTCGGACAGCGCCTCGCCCACCGGCAGACCCGCGTCGGCCACGGCCTGGGCCGCGGCGGCGATGCCGTAGTGGATGAAGGTGTCCATCGTCCGCGCCTCCTTGGGCGCGATGTAGGACTCGAGGTCGAAGTTCTTGACCTCACCGGCGATCTGGCAGGCGAAGGCGCTGGCATCGAACTTGGTGATGCGGTCGATGCCCGAGCGACCCGCGAGCAGATTGGCCCAGGCCGCCTCCACCGTGTTGCCCACGGGACCGACGCAGCCCAAGCCGGTCACGACGACACGGCGGCGGCTCATGGGGAATCAGGCCTTCTGGTGCGCCTTAGCGTAGTCGATCGCCTGCTGCACGGTGGTGATCTTCTCGGCGTCCTCGTCGGGAATCTCGATGCCGAACTCGTCTTCGAGGGCCATCACCAGCTCCACGGTGTCGAGAGAGTCGGCACCCAGATCGGCGACGAATGCCTTCTCGGGGGTGACCTGGCTCTCCTCCACGCCGAGTTGCTCGGCAATGATCTTCTTCACACGTGCTTCGATGTCGCTCATAGTTCCCTCTGCGGGTGGTTGAAAACAGCCCCGGCATTGTAGCGGCCCCGCCGCTGCGGGCCCACCAGCCGGCGATCGGACGGTGGTCAGGCCATGAACATGCCGCCGTTGACGTGCAGTTCTTGACCGGTGATGTACCCGGCCTGCGGGCTGGCCAAAAAGGCCACCGCATGCGCCACGTCGGCCGGTTTGCCCAGATGGCCCAGCGGAATCTGCGCCAGCAACGCCTGCTGTTGCTCCGGCGGGAGGCTGGCGGTCATGTCGGTTTCGATGAAGCCCGGCGCCACGCAGTTGACCGTGATGCGCCGGCTGCCCAGCTCGCGCGCCAGGGCGCGCGTCATGCCCGCTACCCCGGCCTTGGCCGCTGCATAGTTGGCCTGCCCAGGATTGCCCGAGGCGCCGACGACGCTGGTGATGTTGACGATGCGGCCGTAGCGCTGCTTCATCATCGGGCGGATGGCGGCGCGGCACAGGCGGAACACCGCCTTCAGGTTGGTGTCGAGCACCGCATCCCAGTCCTCGTCTTTGAGGCGCATGGCCAGCATGTCGCGCGTGATGCCAGCGTTGTTGACCAAAATGTGCAGCGCCCCGTGCTCTTTGACCAGGGCGTCCACCAGCCCCTCGGCGGCGGGAGCGTCGTTGACGTCCAGGCACGCGCCGCGGCAGCCCTCGAAGCCGGCGAGCGCCTGCGTGATGCGCTGGGCGCCTTCCTCGCTGGTCGCGGTGCCGACGACGCGCACGCCACGGCCGGCCAGCTCGCGCGCAATGGCCGCGCCAATGCCGCGCGACGCGCCCGTGACCAGGGCCACCTGGCCCGCGAAAACCGGTTCAGACATGGGTCGATTTCCTCCTGCGTGTTCGATGGGATGGCCAGCGGCGCACGGATCAGCCCGCCAGCAGGGCTCGCACTTCGGCCAGCGTCGCGGGGTCGAAGAGGGTGGCGGCCTGCAGCTCGGGCGCGATGCGCTTGGTCAGCCCGGCCAGCACCTTGCCGGGGCCGCACTCGACGATGGCCTGCGCGCCGCGCGCGCGCAGCGCCTGCACGCACTCCACCCAGCGCACGGGGCCGGCGGCCTGGCGCACCAGCGCGTCGCGGATGCGCACCGGATCGGTCTCGACCGCGACGTCGATGTTGTTGACGACCGGAATCACCGGCGTCTGGATGGCCACCGCGGCCAGCGCCGCGCGCAGCGCCTCCGCCGCCGGGCGCATCAGGCTGGAGTGAAACGGCGCCGACACCGGCAGCGGCAGCGCACGCTTGGCACCGCGCGCCTTGAGCACCTCGCAGGCCTTGTCCACCGCGGCCTTGGAGCCGGCGATGACGGTCTGCGCCGGGTCGTTGAAGTTGACCGCCTCGACGACCTCACCGCTGTCCGGCGCAAACGCGGCTTGCGCCTCGGCGCAGCCAGCGCGCACCGCCTCGGCGTCCAGCCCCAGGATGGCCGCCATCGCGCCAGCCCCCACGGGCACGGCCTGCTGCATGGCCTGCGCGCGCAGCCGCACCAGCGGCGCCGCCTGCGCCAGCGTCAAAGCCCCGGCCGCCACGAGCGCCGAGTACTCGCCCAGCGAATGGCCGGCCACGGCGATGGGGTCCGCCCCGCCCTCGGCCTTCCACACGCGCCAGGCGGCAACACCGGCCACCAGCATCACCGGCTGCGTGTTGGTGGTCAGCGCCAGCGCCTCCTTGGGCCCCTCGTGGATCAGGCGGCCCAGGTCCTCGCCGAGCGCGTCGGAGGCTTCCTGCAGCGTGGCGCGCACCACCGGGTGGTCACCCCAGGCGTCGAGCATGCCCACCGATTGCGAGCCTTGGCCCGGAAACACGAATGCGAACGTCGTCATTTTGCGAATGCTCCCGCGTGTTGTGTCGTCAGTAGCGCACCAGCGCCGAGCCCCAAGTGAAGCCGCCGCCCACCCCTTCCAGCAACAGCAACTGCCCCGGGCGCACCTGCCCGGCGCGCACCGCGTGGTCCAACGCCAGCGGAATAGACGCCGCCGAGGTGTTGCCGTGCTCATCGACGGTGACGACGACCCGCTCCAGCGGAAGTTTGAGTTTGCGCGCCGTGCTCTGCATGATGCGGATGTTGGCCTGGTGCGGAATCAGCCAATCGACATCGGCCTCGATCTTGCCGGCCTTGCCCAGCGTGGTGCGAGCCGTTTCCTCCAGCACACCGACCGCCAGCTTGAACACCGCCTGCCCGTCCATGCGCAGCAGCGGCTCGCCCAGCACCTGGCCACCGGCCAGCGTGCCCGGCACGCACAGAATGCCGGTGTGGCGGCCATCGGCATGGATGTCGGTGGCGAGCACGCCGGGGCCGTCGCCGCCGTGCTCGGTCGCTTCCAGCACCACCGCACCGGCGCCGTCGCCGAACAGCACGCAGGTGGTGCGGTCGTCGAAGTCGAGGATTCGCGAGAACACCTCCGCCCCCACGACCAGCGCGCAGCGCGCGCTGCCGGTGCGGATCAGCGCGTCGGCCACCGTCAGCGCGTAGATGAAGCCGGTGCATACGGCCTGCACGTCGAACGCCGCGGCGCCGATCGGCCCTTGCGCACCGGCGGCCTGCGCCGCCTCGTGCAGCTTGCGTTGCAGGATCGTGGCCGTGGACGGAAAGACCATGTCCGGCGTCGAGGTCGCCACGACGATCAGGTCCACCTCGTGCGGCTGGCGGCCGGCGGCGGCCAGCGCCTTCAGGCTCGCCTGCAGCGCCAGGTCGCTGGCCATTTCGCCGTCGGCGACGAAATGGCGCGCCCGGATGCCGGTGCGCTCGACTATCCAGGCGTCGCTGGTCTCGAGCCCTCGCGCGGCGAGCAGGGCCGTCATGTCGTGGTTGGTCAGGCGCTTGTCGGGCAGGTGGCTGCCCGTCCCGGTGATGCGGGCGTACAGACTCATCGGCGATCAGATTCCTGGCAATGGACGACGGGGCGCCCGCTCAGAGGGAGATGGCGGCCGGCGACTCGCCCGACGGCGTCGCCATCAGGGGCGCCGCCCGGGCGATGCGGCTCTGCACGCGCTCGAGCAGCCGAGCCTCGGCCGCATCATACGCGCGCCGCAGCGCCTGCTCGAAGGCAAACGCATCGGCCGAACCGTGGCTCTTGAAGACCAGTCCGCGCAGGCCGAGCAACGCCGCCCCGTTGTAACGGCGGTGGTCCACGCGGCGCTTGAAGCGCGCAAGCACCGGCCACGCCACCAGCGCCGCCAACCGCGAATGCCAGCCGCGCCCAAACTCCTCGCTCAGGAAGGCCCCGATCATGCTGGCCAGGCCTTCGCTCGCCTTGAGCGCGACATTGCCCACGAAGCCGTCGCAGACGACGATGTCCGTGGTGCCCTTGAAAATGTCGTTGCCCTCGACGTTGCCGTGAAAATTGAGGTCGCCGCGGGCGGCCGCCTCGCGCAACAACTGGCCTGCGCGCTTGATGACGTCGTTGCCCTTGATGACCTCTTCACCGATGTTGAGCAGGCCCACACTCGGGTTTTCGCGGCCGTTGGCGGCGACCAGGGCCGAGCCCATGACGGCAAACTGCAGCAAATGCTCCGCGGTGCAATCGACGTTGGCCCCCAGATCCAGCACGGTGGTCGCACCGCCGGCCGCGTTGGGCATTTGGGTGGCGATCGCCGGGCGGTCGATGCCATCCAGCGTCTTGAGCACATAGCGCGCGATGGCCATCAGCGCCCCGGTGTTGCCGGCCGAAACCGCCACATCCGCCGCCCCGTCCTTGACCTGCGCGATAGCCGCGCGCATGGACGAGTCTTTCTTGCGACGCAGAGCGACCTCGACGGGGTCGTCCATCTCGACAACCTCCGCCGCGGGCACGACGGTACAACGGCTGGCATCCAGCCCTGGCGGCAGCGCGGACAGCGCTTCGCGTCGCCCCACCAGAAGCAGGCGCGCCTCGGGGTGAGCCGCCAAGAAGGCCGCGCAGGCCGTCAGGGTCACGGAGGGGCCGTGATCCCCCCCCATGCAATCGACGGCGATCCGAATCACGGCAGCTTCAGGCGACCGCACGCAAGACGCCGCGCCGCCCATATCCGCCGTGGAGATCAAGCCTCGGACTTGTTCTTGAGCACCTGGCGGCCGCGGTAAAAGCCGTTGGGGCTGATGTGGTGACGCAGGTGCGTCTCGCCCGTGGTGGGCTCGACGGCGATGCCCGGCGCCGACAGCGCATTGTGCGAGCGGTGCATGCCGCGCTTGGACGGCGACTTCTTGTTTTGCTGAACGGCCATGATCGGTTCCTGGAATACGGGTGCTGCCTAAGAAAATCCTGCATTATACCCGGACAGTCCTTGCAGACACAACCGCCGCAGGCGGGCCGTCCCCTTCGCTCAGGGGCGGCGCCCTGCCTTCAGGGTCGCCAGCACCTCGAAGGGATTCGGACGCGATGCGGGCGACGCGGGGGCCGCGGCCTGCCCGTCCGCCCCCAAGACATCGCCCACCGCCAGCGGCAGGGGGCGCGGGCACACCTCGTGCAGCGGCACCAACGGCGCGGCCAGCAGCAGCTCCTCCTCCACCAGCTCCAGCAAGGGGTAGCGGGGGCCATCCAGCACCAGCAAATCTTCCTCGCAGGTTTCGTCTTCCGCCTCGGCCGCGGCCTCGTTGGCGACGAAGCGGAACCAGCGATCCACCATCACCGGCTGCCAGTACGGCTCCAGACAGCGCTGACAAACCAGCGGCACCCGACCCTCGGCCTGCAGATGCAACCACAACTGCCGCGGCACCGCCGCGCGCCGCCCACCGGCCAGCGCACGCACGGCCGCCGCCACCGCCGGCGGCGGATCGCGCCATTCGGCATGCACGCGCCAGCGGACGGCCTCCTGCGCCTGCCCGGGCAGATCGGGGGCGTCGGCCAGCACGCGGGGCAGGCGGATCAGGGCAAACACCCCCGACAGGCCATCGCCGCGGCGCGTCAGCGCATCGACGTCGATCCAGTCGTGGGGCTCGGCGGCATGGGGGTTGGGGGCACTCATGGGGCGGATTATCCCCCCGAGACCGCACAGAAGGCCGTCAAACGGCGACCAACCTGGCCAACCCACCGGCCGCCGTCGGGCCACCACAGCGCCATCCCAAAGCCGCCATCCATGGGATCTGCCGTGCCATACTGCCGCCATGAACATCGCCGACATGCGCAAGAGCTACGAAAAGGCCGAGCTGAGCGAGGACGCCTCGCACGCCGATCCGCTGCGGCAGTTCGACCAATGGCTGCACGAGGCCATCCGCGCCGAACTGCCCGAGCCCAATGCCATGACACTGGCCACCGTCGGCAGCGACCTGCGGCCGAGCACCCGCGTGGTACTCATCAAGGGCTACGACAAGCGCGGCATCGTCTGGTACACCAACTACGACAGCCGCAAGGGCCGCGAGCTGGCCGGCAACCCCTACGCGGCGCTGCAGTTCCACTGGGTGGAGTTGGAGCGCGTAGTACGCATCGAGGGCGTGGTCGAGAAGGTCGGCGCCGAGGAAAGCGACGCCTACTACGCCAGCCGCCCCTTGGACAGCCGCATCGGCGCCTGGGCCAGCCCTCAGAGTCAGGTAATCGACGGCCGCGGCGTGCTGTTGGCCAACGCCGCCAAATATGCCGCGCAATTTTTAATGAACCCGCCTCGGCCGCCGCACTGGGGCGGCTTTCGCCTCAAACCGGACGCCTGGGAGTTTTGGCAGGGCCGCAAAAGCCGCCTGCACGACCGGCTGCGCTACCGGCTGGAGAGCGGGCGGTGGGTTCGGGAGCGGCTGGCCCCTTGAGCGCGTCACCCGCGTCAAGCCGGGCGGCGTGCTGGCGCCTCCTGCTGAAGCGCGCGCAGAGCCGACAGTGCGGCATTGGCCCGCTCCACCGGCACAAAGAGGTGGTCGTGGAAGGCCCCGGCCACCACATTGCAGCTCACGCCGATGCGGAACGGCACCGGGTATCCGGCCTGCAGGGCCTGGGACTCGGGCAGCATCAGGGTCAACCCCTCCGACTCCGCTACCGTGACCACCGGCGACAGCGCCCGCCCATCCGTCCCGGGCGGGGCGACGCAGTCAGCGTGCGTGCCGTCATGGAGCTTCGGCTCCATGGAGGCCAGAAGGGTGGCCCAATCGGCGCACTGGGTGTGCTCATGACAGAGTGTGTCGTCCGCTGTCGAAAGATCAGAACGGCAGGGCTATCGGCTCGATGGCCTGGCCCGCCACCGTCGTCAGCGCATCAGCCGGCACCCGGTCGGGTGCAATCTGTGCCAGCGGCATCAGCACGAAAGCGCGCTGCCCCATGCGCGGGTGGGGCACGGTAAGGTGCGGGGATTGGATGCGCGCGCTGCCGTAGAGCAGCAGGTCCAGATCCAGCGTGCGCGGGGCATTGCGATACGGTCGCTCGCGGCCGGCACGGGCCTCCAGCGCGTGCAGCGCCTGCAACAGCGCGGGGGCGCTCAGATGGGTGGACACCGCGGCGACCGCGTTGCAGTAGTCCGGCCCGTCGGCATCCACTGGCGCCGTGCGCCACAGGCCCGAAGCGGCGCAGCGCCGTGTCTGCGGCAGCTCATCCAGCCACTGCAGCGCGGCCCGCACCTGGGCTGGGGCGTCGCCCAGGTTGGCGCCGATGCCAATGTAGGCCGTGACGGCGTCACGCATCGGGTGCCCCGCCATCAGCCAGGGCGCCCCCACCCTCCCCGCCGCCAGCGGGCTTGCGCCGGCGCCGGCGGCGCTTGCGCGGCGCGGCCGGGCCTGGCGCCTCGCCATCCGGACCGTCCGGGGTCGGCGCCACCGCCTCCGGTACGGCGGGTGCGGCGGGCGCCATGGCCTCGTCCCCGGTGGGGTCGTCGGCGCGCCGGCGGCGGCTGCGCGGGGTTTTGCCGGGCGCTTTGGCGCGCTGCTGCTCCAGCCGGACGGCCTCCACCATGTCGCGCCGCACGGCTTCGCCCGCCAGGCTGAAGGTCTCCCACCAGTGCGAGAGTTCTTCCTCCACCTCGCCCACCTGCGCACGCAGGCGCAGAAAATCGAAGCCGGCCCGAAAGCGCGGCTGCTCGACCAACGTGAAGGGACTCTGCCCCGTGCGCTTGTCGAAACGCGGCTGCATCATCCAGATCTCGCGCATGTCGGCGCCGAGCTTGCCGCGGCCGGAGACATCGCCGATGCGCGACTCGAACACCTCGTCCACCGCCTCGGCCAGGGCCGGAAACGGCGGCACCCCCTCGCCCAGGCGACGCTGCCAGGCCGTGCGCACGTCCTGCCACAGCACGCAGGCGAGCAAAAAGCTCGGTGCCACCGGCTTGCCCTCGGCCACGCGGCGGTCGGTGTCCTGCAGCGCCGCGCGCACGAAGGGATCCTCCCCCCGCTCGACCACCACATCCAGCAGCGGGTAGATGCCGCGCGCCAGCCCGTTGGCGCGCAGCGCCTCCACACTGGCGATGGCGTGCCCGGTCTGCAGGAGCTTGAGCATCTCGTCGAACAGCCGGCTGGGCGGCACGTCGGCCAGCAGCGGCAGGTGCGCCGCCATGGGCGCGCGGGTTTTGTCGTCGAGCTTGAAGCCCAAGCCGCTGAGCTTGGCCGCAAAACGCACGGCGCGAATGATGCGCACCGGATCCTCGCGGTAGCGGGTGGGCGGGTCCCCGATCATGCGCAGCACACGCTTGCGGGCGTCGCGAATGCCCTGGTGGAAATCGACCACGGTTTCGGTCTCCGGGTCGTAGTACATGGCGTTGATGGTGAAGTCGCGCCGCGCCGCGTCCTGCTCGATCGGCCCCCAGACGTTGTCGCGCAGCACGCGGCCGCTGGCGTCCACCGCCAGCGACACCCCGGCCAGGGCGCGTTTGGAGCGCTCATCCCCCACCACGGGCTCGGCCGCCGCCGAATCCAGGTAAGCCCGGAAGGTCGAAACCTCGATGACCTCGTGCTCGCGCCCGCGGCCGAACACCACATGCACGATGCGAAAACGCCGCCCGATGATGAAGGCGCGCCGAAACAGCGCCTTGACCTGCTCCGGCGTGGCGTTGGTGGCAACGTCGAAGTCCTTCGGCCGCAAACCCAGCAGCAGGTCGCGCACCGCGCCGCCCACGATGTAGGCCTCGTAGCCCGCGCGTTTGAGGGTGTGCACCACGTCCAGCGCCCGGCCATCGACCAGCGAGGGGTCGATGCCGTGCACAGACACCGGCACGTCCTCGCGCTTGCCAAAGCGGGACCGGCGCAAGGTGGGGCGCACCGTCTTGCCCAGCAGTTTGTCGATCAGCGTCTTGATCATGGGAGAGGGTCAAACAGATCCAGGATACGCCAGCCTCGCTCGCGCGCCAGTTGACGCAACCCCGCCCCCGGATTGGTGGCGACCGGCACGTCGGCGCGCTCCAGCAGGGGCAGGTCGTTGGTGGAGTCGGAATAAAAGGTCACATGCACGCCGTCCCAGTCCAGCCCCTGGGCCGCCAGCCACTGCGCCACGCGCGTGACCTTGCCCTCGCGAAACGAGGGCAGACCGCGGATGGCCCCGGTGATCCAGCCGTCGGGGCCGCGCTCCAGCTCCACGGCGATCAGCGTCTCGACCCCCAGCGCGTGGGCAATCGGCCGGGTGACGAACTCGTTGGTGGCGGTGACGATGGCCACCCGGTCGCCACGCTCACGGTGCGCGGCCAGCAAGGCGCGAGCAGCGGGCCGGATCGCCGGCTCGATCACCTCGGCCATGAAGCGCGCATGCGCCTCGGCGGCCGCCTGCGGGCCGCGCACGCGCACCGCGTCGGTGGCAAAGCGCACATAGGCATGCACATCCAGCCGGCCCGCTTGGTAATCGGCAAAAAAGGCATCGTTGCGCCGCGCAAAGTCCACCGGATCGGTCCACCCGATGCGGGTGGTGAACTCGCCCCAGGCGTAGTCCGAATCGAGCGGCAGCAGCGTGTGGTCCAGGTCGAACAGGGCGACGCCCACCCGCGCCTCCGTCCTCTGTAGAGGGGGCGCAGCGGGTGACGACACGGGTACGGCGGTCGGGGTCATCGTAGCGGGGCAATCCATCGGCGTCATTTGGCGGTCAATGCACGGTCGATACGCACTCACTCGGCGGCGAGCATCGCCCGCACCAGCGGGATGGTGATGGCGCGCTGGGTGCGCAGCGCATAGCCATCCAGCCGGTCCAGCAGCGCCATCAGGCTGGACAGATCGCGCGCAAAGCGGTTGAGCATGAAGTCCATGACCTCGTCAGACAACGCGATGCCCCGGGCATCGGCTGCGCGACGCAGCACGGCGCGGCGCGCCGGCTCGTCCAGCGGTCGCAATTGAAACACATGGCCCCAGCCCAGGCGACTGCGCAAATCCTCGCGCAGCGGCAGATCGGCCGGGGGGCGATCGCCGCACGCCAGCACCGCACGCTGCGGCCCGACCGCCGGGGACTGGGCGTTGACGAACCAATTGAAGGCCGCAGCCTGCTGAGCAGCCGTGTAGAGCTGCACATCGTCCAGCAGCACGGCCGCCCAGCGTTCGTCGAAAGGCGCCGGGCGGGTCACCTCGGCCCCCAGCCAGCCCACCGACTCGCCCTGCCCCAGCAGCGACTGGGCCACGGCACGCAGCAGGTGCGTCTTGCCGCTGCCAGGCGGCCCCCAACAGTAAATGGGCAGCGGCGGGCGCGGCTGCGCCTGAACCCACAGCCGCAGGTGCTCCCAGGCCGGCTCGTTGCCATCGGGCACGAAGTTGGCCAGGGTCGGCATGGGCGCCAGCCCCAGGTCGAGGACGAGCTGCTCCACTCAGTCCTCCTCCGGCGAGCGCGCCGCGTCGCGCGGGCGGTACAACGGGCTGCTGACGTACAAGCCCTGCACGCGCCGCACGGCCACCAGCAGCACCGCCGATGCGGGCAGCGCGATCAGCACGCCCACGAAACCAAACAGGTGCCCAAACGCCATGAGAGCAAAGATGACACCGATGGGGTGCAGCCCGATACGCTCGCCAACCAGCCGGGGGGTGAGAAAAAAGCTCTCGATCACCTGCCCCGCCCCGTACACCGCCGCGACCAGCAGCACGCCCAGCAGGCTCTGAAACTGCAACAGCGCCGCGAGCAGGGCCAGCACCAGCCCCAGCCCAAAGCCCAGATACGGCACGAACACCGCCAGCCCCGTGAAGACCCCGATGGGCACCGCGAGCTTGAGACCCACCAGCGCCAGGGCGACGGCGTAGAACACAGCCAGCGCCCCCATGACCAGCAACTGACCGCGCAGGTACTGTCCCAGGACAGCATCGGCCTCGGCCAAAAACCGCCCGACGGCCGGGCGCCACGGCGGCGGCACCAGCGCCCGGCAGCGCGTCACCACCGCATCCCAGTCGAGCAGCAGGTAGTAGGCCACCACCGGCATCAACACCAAATTGCCCAGCACCGCGAGCATTGCGCTCCCGCCGATGCGCAGCGACGCCAGCACATGGTCCAGCAACTGCCCTTCGTGACCGCTGATCAGGCGCCGCAGCAGCGCACGCACACCCTCCACGTCGATGGCGATGTCGAACCCGTGGCGCTGCGCCAGCGGCACCAGCCAGGCGTTGAGCCGCTCCAGCAGCGGAGGAATCTGCTCGCGCAGCAAGGGCCACTGCTGGGTGACGACCGGCACGATGATCAGCACCACCGCCAACAGCACCAGCATCAGCAGGGCGATGGCCAGGCCGGCGCCCAGCCACTGCGGCACCCGGCGCGCGGCCAGCCACACCACCACCGGCCGCAGCGCGTAGGCCAACACCGCCGCGACCACGAACGGCAACAACACCGGCGCGAGCAGCGACACCCCCCACCAGCCGGCGACGGCCAGGGCCAGCCACAGCAGAACCTGTCGTTGGGAATCGGTCAGCAGCATCGGGGCGGTCACGGCGGCGGGCAAACGCCCCCATCGCGGCCGACCGGGGCACCCGTACAATCGCGGGGATTCTACCGACCCCATGAACACGACACCCCTCTCCTACAAAGACGCCGGCGTGGACATCGACGCCGGCGACGCGCTCGTCGAGCGCATCAAGCCGCTGGCCCGCCGCACGCTGCGCGAGGGGGTGCTGGCCGGCATCGGCGGCTTCGGCGCGCTGTTCGAGGTCCCCAAGCGCTACCGCGAGCCGGTGCTGGTCAGCGGCACCGATGGCGTCGGCACCAAGCTCAAGCTCGCCTTCGAGTGGGACATGCACGACGGCGTCGGCATCGACCTCGTGGCGATGAGCGTCAACGACGTGCTGGTGCAGGGGGCCGAGCCGCTGTTCTTCCTCGACTACTTCGCCTGCGGCAAGCTCGACGTCGACACCGCCGCGCGCGTGGTGGCCGGCATCGCCCGCGGCTGCGAGGCGTCCGGCTGCGCGCTGATCGGCGGCGAGACCGCCGAGATGCCCGGCATGTACCCGCCCGGCGAGTACGACCTGGCGGGGTTCTGCGTCGGCGTGGTGGAAAAGTCGCGCATCCTCACCGGCGCCGACGTGCGCGCCGGCGACGTGGTGCTGGGCCTGGCCTCCAACGGCGTGCACTCCAACGGCTTCAGCCTGGTGCGCAAATGCCTGGAGCGCGCCGGCGCCAACCTGCCGGCCGCGCTGGACGGCCGGCCGCTGCGCGAGGCCATCATGGCCCCGACCCGGCTGTACGTCAAACCCGTGCTCGCCGCGCTGCAGCAACACCCGATCAAGGCGCTGGCGCACATCACCGGCGGCGGCCTGCTGGAAAACATCCCGCGTGTGCTGCCCGAGGGGCTGGCGGCGCACCTGGTCAAGGGCAGCTGGCCGCAGAGTGAGCTGTTTGGCTGGCTGCAGCGCACCGCCGGCATCGACGACCACGAGATGAACCGCACCTTCAACAACGGCATCGGCATGGTGGTGGTGGTCGCGGCCGATCACGCCGACGCCACGGCGGGAACCCTGCGCGCGCAGGGCGAGACGGTCTATCCCATCGGCACCATCGCGCCACGCGGCGACGGTGCCGCCGTCGTCGTGCGCTGACGGGCCCAGCGTCCGCGGGGGGCCGCCGCCTCCCCATCCATCCTCCAACCCCTCGCCGTCAGGCCGCCCCGCCGCGCAGCTCGCGCACGCGCTGAGCGATCGCATCCGCTTCCAGCAGATCGTCGGCATGGGCCAGATACGCCTCCAGATCCAGCAGCGCCCGGCTGGGCTGCCCCAGTTCGGCCCAGGCCAGCCCGCGATCGCGCACCTCGGTCCAGGCCTCGGGCAGCAGCACGATCAGGCGGTCGAGCACGGGGATCAGCCGTTGCCAATCCTCCTGCGCGCGGTGGATCTCCTTCAGGTTGCGCAGCACCCGCGCCACGATGTCGCGCGGCGCCGCGGCCTGCAGATACAGGCCCACCGGCACATCGAAGTCGTCCACCAGCCCGTTTCGGCGCTTGTAGGGCTCCAGCCGCTCGGCCAGATCCTCGCGGCTGAGGGAGTGGCCGGTGAACGGATCCAGGATCACCTGCCCCTGCGGCAGATTGACCTTGACCAGAAAATGCCCGGGGAAGTTGACCCCAGCCGCGCGCAAACGGATGCCCTGCGCCAGCTCCAGCCAGATCACCGCCAGGCTGATCGGGATGCCCCGCCGGGTGCGCAGCACCGTGTGCAGATAGCTGTTTTCCGGGTCGTAATAGTCGTTGACGTTGCCGCCAAAACCCAGGTCGTGAAAGAAAAACTGGTTGAGCACACGCAACCGGTGCAGGTGCCCCGCATCCGCCGGCAGGCGCCGGCGCAGCCGCTCGAGCAGCCGGTCCACCCCGTCGAGCACCGCCTGGACGTCGAGATCGGGATACTCATCCAAAGCAACGGCGGCTGTGGCCTCCAACAACGGAAACCCCTCGTCCTGCGCCACCAGAGAGGCGAAGTAATCGAGCGAAGAAGGTGCCCGCGCGGCCCAGTTCATGCCATTACTTTCGCACAAACTGGCGCAACGGCAAACCAGCCAGGGCCAACACCCCAAAATAGGCTGCACCGGCCCCCAGCACGCCGGCGGTCAGTACCGCCGCGCGCAATGCGCGACCGTCGGGGTGGGTCCAGTCATACGCCTGCGCCAGCCACAGCAGGTACACCGCCAGCACCACGGCGGCGGCCAGCACCTGCAGGGCAAAACGGCCCCACCCCGGCTGCGGCACATAGGCCCGCCGCCGCACCAGCCCGGTCAGCAGCCACCCAGCATTGAGCAGCGCCCCCAGCCCAATCGCCAGCGCCAGCCCCGCGTGGGCCAGATGCGGCACCAGCACCGCATTCATCACCTGGGTGGCGATCAACACCACCACGGCAATGCGCACTGGCGTGCGGATGTCTTGCCGGGCATAGAAACCCGGCGCCAGCACCTTGATGGCGATCAGCCCGAGCAGACCCACGCCATAACCCGTGAGCGCCAGCGCGGTCTGCCGCACATCGGCCGCCGTGAAAGCACCGTAGTGGTACAGCACCGCCACGAGCGGCTGGGCAAACACCAGCAACCCGACGGCGCTGGGCACGGCCAGCAGCACCACCCAGCGCAACCCCCAGTCGAGCAGGCGGCTGTACCGATCCCCATCCCCCGCGGCCTGCGCCGCCGCCAACTGCGGCAACAGCACCACCCCCAGCGCCACCCCCAGCAGCGCCGTAGGAAATTCCATCAACCGGTCGGCATAGGTCAGCCACGACACGCTGCCCGTGGCCAGATGCGACGCGATCTGGGTGTTGATCAGCAGGGACACCTGGGCTACGCTCACCCCCAGCAGGGCCGGCCCCATCAGCGTCAGGATGCGGCGCGTGCCCGGGTGCTGCCAGCCGGCGCGCAGCCCTGCGCGGGTCAACCGCACACGGGGCAGCAGCCCCAGCCGCGCCAGCGCGGGAATCTGCACCCCCAGCTGCAGCACACCCCCTAGCATCACGCCACCGGCCAGGGCATAGATGGGCTCCAGGCCCCAGCGCCCCAGCGCCGGCGCCCCCCACCATGCCGCGGCGATCATGGCCACGTTGAGCAGCACCGGGGTCGCGGCCGGCACCGCAAAGCGCCGCCAGGTGTTGAGGATGCCGGCGCTCAGCGCCACCAGCGACATGAAGCCGATGTAGGGGAACATCCAGCGCGTCAGCACCACGGCCACGTCGAAACCGTGCGGGTTTTGCTGCAAGCCCGCCGCCATCGCCCACACGAGCAGCGGGGCGCCGACCACCCCGACCACGCACGTCAGCAGCAGCGCCGCGACCAGCAGCGTCGCCACGCGGTCGATCAGCTCGCGCGTGGCGGCGTCGCCATCCGTCTCGCGCGTGGCGGCCAGCACCGGCACGAATGCCTGCGAAAACGCCCCCTCGGCAAACAAGCGGCGCAGCAGATTGGGGATGCGAAACGCGACATTGAAGGCGTCGGTCAGCGCGCTGGCCCCGAAGGTGGCGGCGATCAGCAGCTCCCGCACCAGGCCGGTGATGCGCGACGCCAGCGTCAGCAGCGAGACGATCGAAGCGGATTTGAACAACGACACGGCGCGAGTGTAGCCGCGCGCCTACAATGGCCCGACATGACCATCCTGAACGCCGATCTGCACTGCCACTCCACGGTTTCCGACGGCACGCTCGCGCCTGAGGCGCTGGCCGAGCGCGCCAAAGCCAACGGGGTGGAGCTGTGGGCGCTGACCGACCACGACGAAGTCGGCGGTCAGCACCGGGCTGCAGCGGCGGCCCAGGCGCTCGGCCTGCCCTATCTGAGCGGTGTGGAAATTTCGGTCACCTTCGCCGGCCTGACGGTGCACATCGTTGGCCTGGGGGTGGACCCGGACGATCCCCAGCTCGTGCAGGGCCTTGCGCACACGCGCGCCGGGCGCGAGCGGCGCGCGCGCGAGATGGCGGATCAGCTCGCCGCCGTCGGCATCCGGGGCGCCTTCGAAGGCGCGCTCAAGTACGTGGGCAATCCAGAGCTCATCTCGCGCACGCACTTTGCGCGGTTCCTGGTCGAGACGGGCGTCTGCCACGACACGCACGAGGTGTTTCGGCGCTTTCTGACCGAGGGCAAACCCGGCCACGTCGAACACCGCTGGGCCACGCTGGGCGACGCCGTGCGCTGGATCACCCAGGCCGGCGGCATCGCCGTCATCGCCCATCCGGCGCGCTATGCCCACCCCAACCCGACGCAAGAGTACGCGCTGTTCGCCGAATTCGCGGCGCACGGCGGCCGGGCGGTAGAGGTGGTCACCGGCAGCCACAGCAGCGCCGAGGCCGTGCGCTATGCCGACATGGCCCTGGAGTTCGGGCTGGCCGCCTCGCGCGGCAGCGACTTCCACAGCCCCGACGAATCGCACACCGACCTGGGCGCCCTGCCCTACCTGGACGGTCGACTGACCCCCGTGTGGGAGCTGCTGGCCCACCGCATCCGGCACTGACGCCGGGGACGACGCGCATGGCCCAGTTTTTCGAAGTCCACCCGGACAACCCGCAAGCCCGCCTGCTGCGCCAGGCGGTCCAGGCCCTGCAAGGCGGCGCCGTGCTGGCCGTACCCACGGACTCCAGCTACGCCCTGGTGTGCCACCTGGACGACAAGGCAGCCGTGGAGCGGCTGCGGCGCATCCGCGATGTGGACGAGCGCCACCACCTAACGCTGCTGTGCCGCGACCTGTCCGAGCTGGCCGCCTATGCGCGCGTGGACAACCGCCAGTACCGGCTGCTCAAGGCCGCCACCCCGGGACCGTACACCTTCATCCTGGAGGCTAGCAAGGAAGTCCCGCGCCGCGTCAGCCACCCCTCGCGCAAGACCATCGGCCTGCGCGTGCCCGAACACCGCGCCCTGCGCGAACTGCTGGCCCTGCACGGCGCCCCCCTGCTTGGCACCACGCTGATCCTACCGGGCGACGAGGGGCCGTTGAACGATGCGCACACCATCCGCGAACGGCTGGAACACGCCGTGGCCGCCGTCATCGACGCCGGCGCCTGCCCGCTGGAGCCGACCACCGTCGTCGATCTGACGCCCATGGGCACCGGCGGCGACCCCGAGGTGCTGCGCATCGGGCGCGGACCGCTCGCACCGCTGGGCCTGTAAGGCCCGCACCCGCGCCACCTGCGACAATCCCGTCATGGACCTGGCCCAGATCATCCAGACCGTCGCAATCTACGCGCTGCCGGTGCTATTTGCCATCACCGTGCACGAAGCCGCGCACGGCTACGCCGCGCGCCATTTTGGCGACTCGACGGCCGAGCGGCTGGGCCGCATCACGCTCAACCCCATGCGGCACATCGATCCGATCGGCACCATCGCCATGCCGCTGCTGCTGTACTTCGCCACGGCTGGGGCCTTTCTGTTCGGGTATGCCAAGCCGGTGCCGGTCAACTTCGGTCGATTGCGCCACCCCAAGCGCGACACGGTCTGGGTGGCTCTGGCGGGCCCGGCGGCCAATCTGGCGCAGGCCATTGCCTGGGCCGCTGCGGGCTATTTGCTCGTCGCACTGGACGTGCAGGAGCCCTTCTTCAACGGCATGGCCCGCGCAGGCGTCCTGGTCAATCTGGTGATGTTCGCCTTCAACCTGTTCCCGCTGCCGCCGCTGGACGGCGGGCGCATCCTGGTCGGCCTGCTGCCCATGCGCCCGGCCATGACGCTGTCGCGCGTCGAGCCGTATGGCTTTTTCATCGTCCTGGCGCTGGTCGTGACCGGCGTGGTCAGCACCCTGTGGCTGCGCCCGCTCATGCAGATCACCGCCCAAGCCATCGAGTGGCTGCTCACGCCGCTGCGCTGGCTGCTGTTCTGAGTGCGGGCCCCGGCCCGCTCCACCCCCACCGCAG
>NZ_DAISXZ010000014.1:0-34497 GCF_036825565.1 Tepidimonas sp.
CCCCTGAAAGCCCCGCCGATGCCCAAACCCCTGCCCGCGCTGGCTCTGTCGCTGCAGTTCGCCCGCTTCGACGGTGTGGAGGCGCACCGCGTCGCGCTGCCGCGCCACGCGGTGGCGCGCTGGCTGCGCCACGCGCTGGAACGCCCGGCCGAACTCACCGTGCGCATCGTCGACGCCGAGGAGGGGCGCAGCCTCAACCGCACCTGGCGGCACAAGGACTACGCCACCAACGTGCTGACCTTCGACTACCAGGCCGAGCCGGTGGTGCTGGCCGACCTGGTGCTGTGCGCGCCGGTGGTGGCGCGCGAGGCCGCCGAGCAGGGCAAGACGCTGCAGGCGCACTACGCGCACCTGCTGGTACACGGCGCGCTGCACGCGCAGGGCTGGGACCACGAGCGCGGCGAGGCCGAGGCCGAGGCGATGGAGACGCGCGAGATCGCCATCCTGGCGCGGCTGGGCTTTGCCAACCCGTACACGGTGCGCTGAGGGCTGGCCGGGTTCGTTTCTTCAGCCTGGCTTAATGGTGGTCCGCGACACTGGCGACACCGACGTCCCGTCGGTGGTCATCCCCATCAGTAGTCTTCATGAAAACGCTGATCGCCACCGCGCTGGTCTCCCTCGGTCTGCTGGCTTCGGCCCCCACGTTTGCGGGCCCGTTGACCGCGACCGATGGGGTTTCCGTCTCCGCCCAGGCCAATGCCCCGGCCAAGAAGAAGAAAAAGGCCAAACCCGCGAAAAAGAAGTCGCACAAAGCCCGCAAGGCCGCCGCGCAGTAACCCGACGGGCACGGCACAGGGCGGCGCATGCCGCCCTTTTTTCGTTGCGGCCATGACGGTGCGGCCATGAAACTGCTCCTCGTCGAAGACGACCTGGCCATCGAAGAAGGCCTGCGACTCGGGCTGCAAGGGGCGGGCTGCCGGGCGCAATGGGTGCGCCGTGGCGCCGATACCCTCGAGGCCCTGGCCGCCGGGCCGTTCGATGCCGTCGTGCTGGACCCGCTCGGCCGCCTGGGCACCGAGGCGCGCCCGCGCCCGCCGGTGCTGATCCTGTCCGCGCGCAGTCTGACGCAGGACACGATCACGGCGCTGCACCGGGGCGCCGACGACTATCTGACCAAACCGTTCGACTTCGACGAACTGCTGGCTCGGCTGGTCGCCTTGCACCGGCGCGCGCGTGGTCAGCAGCCCGCCTCGCTGCAGTTCGGGCCGCTGGCAATCGACCCCCTGCGCCGGGGCCGCGCTGACCGTGGCCCTGGGGCTGGCCGCGCTGCTGCTGGCCATGCTGCGCGGGGCGACCCGGCGCTCGCTGGAGCCCCTCGAGCGGCTGGTGTCGCGCGCCGCGCACGAATTCCGCACCCCCTTGGCGGCCGTGCGGCTGCACGCGCAACTGATGGGGCGCGCCCCCGCGCCCGACGTGCGGCTGGAGGTGTCGCTGCCCGACGACGCCACCCTGCACGGCGGACGGCTGGGAGTGGTGCTGCATCGACCACGGCCCGGGCATGGATGCGGCACAGAAAGCGACCGCCGGCACGGGCTTCGCCCAATCCCCCCACGGCAGCGGGCTGGGACTGACCATCGCGCGGCGCGTCACCGAGCGGCACGGCGGCCAAATCCACTTCGAGGACACGCCCGGCGGTGGCCTGACGGTGCGGATCGTGCTGCCAGACGCCTGAGGTGCCTGAGACCGAGCCCCTGGCACCGGGTGCCGGACGGCTCACGCCCGCAGCTCGAGGGGAATGGTCACCGGCCCGTCGTTGATCAGATGCACCTGCATGTCCGCCCCGAAGCGGCCCGTCGCCACCTGCGGGTGGCAGGCGCGCGCCGCGGCGACGAAGTGTTCGTAGAGCCGCTCGCCCTCGGCGGGGGTGTCGCCCGGCTCGGCGCACAGCAGCACCAGCAGACCGGGGCCGATGGCCCCCACCGTCTCGCCACCCACCTCCACGTGCGCCTGGCGCACCCGTTGCAGCAAGGCCTTCATCGCCGGTCGCCGCTCACGTGACTCATTTGAGGTCGCGCGGATCGTCGAAGTGCGCCTCGACGTCGCTGGGCAGGAGCTGGATCGTGGCCCGCAAGCCCGGCACGGCGCTCATCAGGGCCTGCTCCACACTGGCGCGCAACGCGGCCGCCCGCCCCAGCGTCCAACTGGCGGGCATGTGCATGTGCAGGTCCACATAGCGGCGCTGGCCCGCCTTGCGCGTGTGCACATGGTCGAAGCGGATGATGTCGCTGCCGTTGCGCTGGTGCGCAAAGCTGGCCAGCACGTCGTCAATGGCGGTGCGGACATCCGGCTCGACCGCCTCGTCCATCAGCCCCTGGCTGGAGCGCCACAGCAGATGCGCCCCCTCGCGGCCGATGTTCAGGGCCACGCCGATGGCCACCACCGCATCCAGCCAGAGCCAGCCCGTCGCCCAGGCCAGCGCCAAGCCCACCACCACGCCGGCCGAGGTCCAGACGTCGGTGAACAGGTGCCGGGCATCCGCCTCCAAGGCCAGCGAGCGGTGCACGCGCGAGGCGCGCAACATCACCCACGCCAGCCCACCGTTGAGCGCCGAGCTCAACACCGACAGCCCCAGGCCCCAATCCAGGCGCTGCAGCGGCTGCGGGTCCCACAACCGCCCCAGCGACGCCCAAATGATGCCCAGCGCGGCGACGATGATCAGGATGCCCTCGAACCCCGAGGAAAAGTACTCCGCCTTGTGGTGGCCGTAGGGGTGCTCATCGTCGGCCGGCCGCGCCGCCACCGTCACCATCCACAGGCCGAACATGGCGCTGGCCAGATTGACCACCGACTCCATCGCATCGGACAGCAGCCCGACCGAATCGGTGATCCACCACGCCAGCGTCTTGAGCAGGATGGTCGCCAGCGCCACCCCCACCGAGGCCGCGAGCAGCCGCTGGGGCGTCAGACGATGCCAAACCGCGTTCACGGCCGTGAGGGCGAGCGCCGGCGCGTCAACCCAGGGTCACGCGGGCAAACTTGCGCTTGCCCACCTGGACGACATAGGTGCCCGCCCCGAGCTTGAGGCCTTTGTCGCTGACCACGCTGCCATCCACCCGCACGCCGGCGCCGTCTATCAGGCGGTTGGCCTCGCTGCTGGACGGCGCCAGTCCGGCTTGTTTGAGCACCACGGCGACGCCCAAGGGCGCGCCGCCTTCGCCCAGCGCAAGACGGACTTCCGGAATCTCGTCCGGCACGCCCCCCCTGCTGCGGTGGATGAAGTCCTGCTCGGCTGCCTCGGCCGCCGCCGCGCTGTGGAAGCGGGCCGTGATCTCCTTGGCCAGCATCACCTTGGCCTCTTTGGGGTTGCGCCCCTGCGCCACTTCGCGCCGCAGGGCATCGATCTCGGCCTCGGACTTGAAGGACAGCAGCGTGTACCAGCGCCACATCAGCTCGTCGCTGATCGACAGCACCTTCGCAAACATGGTGTTGGCATCCTCGGTGATGCCGATGTAGTTGCCCTTGGATTTGGACATCTTCTCGACACCATCCAGCCCCTCCAGCAGCGGCATGGTCAGGATGCACTGCGGCTCCTGCCCGTACTCGGCCTGCAGGTGGCGGCCCATGAGCAGGTTGAACTTCTGGTCGGTGCCCCCCAGCTCCAGATCGGCTTTCAGCGCCACCGAGTCATAGCCCTGCATCAGGGGGTACAGAAATTCGTGCACGCTGATCGGCGTGCCCGCCGTGAAGCGCTGGTGGAAGTCGTTGCGCTCCATCATGCGGGCCACGGTGTACTTGGCCGCCAACTGAATCATGCCGCGCGCGCCCAGCGCATCGCTCCACTCGCTGTTGTAGCGGATCTCGGTCTTGGCCGGATCCAGCACCAAACTGGCCTGTTTGTAATAGGTCTCGGCGTTGGCCTTGATCTGCTCCGGTGTCAGTGGCGGGCGCGTCGTATTGCGTCCCGACGGATCACCGATCAGGCTGGTGAAGTCCCCGATCAAAAAGATCACCGTGTGCCCCAGATCCTGCAACTGGCGCATCTTGTTGAGCACCACGGTGTGGCCCAAGTGGATGTCCGGCGCGGTGGGGTCCAGCCCGAGCTTGATGCGCAACGGCTGGCCCGTGACCTCGCTGCGACGCAGCTTGCGCACCCAGTCGGTCACCGGCAGCAGCTCCTCGCAGCCGCGCCGGGTCACGGCCAACGCGGCGCGCACGGCGTCGGAGGCGCCCTGCAGCGCCTCCTCGGTCGCCTCCGCGGCGGGTACTGTTGAAATGTTCATGAGGGTTTGCACAGGTGACGGCGGCTGCGCGGCGGGTATACTCCAGGGATCTCGGCCGCCGGGACGGGGGCTGCATTGCGCGATGCAATGCGGTCGCCCGGATTGTAGTCGGCGGACGTCCCTCTCCATGCACGCCCCGCGGGCCTGCCCGGCAGGTACCGCGGCATGGGTGGCGTTGTCGTGTACAGCCCGCCCGCCCACCGGATACGGCATGATTGAACGGCTACACATATGGCAGCGCTGGCTGCAGCGCCATCCCCGTCGGGTCATGGCGGCACTGGGCGTGCTGCTGCTGGGCACGGGGGTCACGGCCTTCGGTACCGGCCCGCTCGACGCCGCCATCGACGACCTGCCGCGGCGCCAGCTCACCGAAGCGGTGGAGGTTGCCTTCGCCGACCCTGCGGCGAGCGCGCCGGTCGCCCCCTTTGTCCTTTACCGCACAGACGTCACCCGCCGCGACGACACCCTGGCCACGCTGCTGCAGCGCCTGGGCGTCGATGACCGCGCGGCGGCCGACTTTCTGCGTCGCGACCGGCAGGCCGCCGACGTCTGGCGCGGTCGGCCCGGCAAGCTGGTGAGTGCCGAGGTCGACGACGACGGACGGCTGCAACGGCTGACGGTGCGCTGGCTGCCGCGCGACGACAGCCCGACCTACCAACGGCTGACCGTGCAGCGCGACGGCGATACCTGGCGCTCCCGCTTGGAAAACCCGGCGCTGACACCCACGGTGCGCTTGGCCAGTGGGACCATCCGCACGTCGCTCTTCGCCGCCACGGACGCCGCGCGCCTGCCCGACGGCATCGCGTCCCAACTTGCCGATCTGTTTTCCGGCGAAATCGACTTCCGGCGCGACCTGCGCGCCGGCGACACCTTCCAAGTGGTGTACGAGGCGCTTGAGGCCGACGGCGAAGTCCTGCGCTACGGCCGTCTGCTGGGCGCCGAGTTCGTCAACGCCGGGCGGCGCCACCAGCTCGTGTGGTTCCAAGCGCCTGGCAACAAAGGGGCCTACTACAACTTCAAGGGCGAAAGCCTGCAACGAGCCTTTCTGGCCTCGCCCTTGGCCTTCTCGCGGGTGAGCAGCGGCTACGGCATGCGCTTTCACCCGGTACACGGCGACCAACGCGCCCATCTGGGTGTGGACTATGCCGCCCCCACCGGCACACCCGTGCGCAGCGTGGCCGACGCGGTGGTGGAGTTTGCCGGCTGGCAGCGCGGCTACGGCAACGTGGTCATCCTGCAGCACAAGCAAAACCGCAAGACCCTCTACGCCCACCTGAGCCGCGTGGATGTGCGCAAGGGGCAGCGCATCGAGCAAGGGCAAACGCTGGGGGCCGTCGGCGCCACCGGCACCGCCACGGGGCCGCACCTGCATATCGAATATATCGTCGGCGGTGCGCATCGCGATCCGCTGATCCTGGCGCGCGACAACGCCAGCGGCGAGCCCATCGAGGCGCGCTGGCGGCCCGCGTTCGAGCGGGTGGCCAGCGCGATGCGCGAGCAACTGGCCGCCGCCGCCACCCTGGTGCAGGCCAGCGCCGAGTAACCCCCGCGCCGGCGGCCGACCCCCGTGCGCTGCATCGGCCTGATGTCCGGCACGTCGCTCGACGGCGTCGACGGGGTGTTGGTCGAGTTTGACGACGGCACCGAGACCGGGCGGGTGCTGGCCGACGCCAACGCACCACTGCCCGAGCCCTTGCGCGCGCTGCTGCTGGACTTGCAGCACACCGGCCCCGACGAGTTGCACCGTGCGGCCCAAGCCGGCGCCGCGCTGGCCGACGTCTATGCCGCGGTCGTAGAGCAACTGCTCGAGCGCAGCGGTACCGCTCCCAGTCAGGTGGCGGCCATCGGTGCACACGGGCAAACCGTGCGCCACATGCCGCCGGGTCACCCCCGTCTGGGGCCCCACGAGGCCCCCTACACCCTGCAACTTCTGGCGCCGGCCCGGCTGGCCGAGGCCACCGGCATCGCGGTCGTGGCGGACTTCCGCAGCCGCGACATCGCCGCGGGCGGCCAGGGGGCGCCGCTGGTACCGGCATTCCACCGCGCGGCCTTCGGCCTGCCGGGCATGGCGGTGGGCGTGGTCAACATCGGCGGCATCGCCAACCTGACGGCGCTGTGCGCGGACGGGGCCCTGCGCGGCTTCGACACCGGGCCGGGCAATGTGCTGCTGGACGGCTGGTGCGCCCGCCACACCGGGGCGCGGTACGACGCGGACGGCGCCTGGGGTCGCCAAGGCCACGTCGTGCCCGCGCTGCTGGCCGATCTGCTGGCCGACCCCTACTTTGGCCGCACCGGCGCGCGCAGCACGGGGCGGGATCACTTCAACCTGGCGTGGCTGGACGAGCGCTTGGCGCAACACCCCGGCTTGCGCCCGGTGGATGTGCAGGCGACACTGGCGGCCCTGACGGTGGACAGCATCGCGCGCGCCGTGGAAGGCGTGCCCTGGGGAACCGTAGCGGGGACTGGCCCGCAGCGGCTGTGGGTGTGCGGTGGCGGCGCGCGCAACCGTGCGCTGTTGAATGGACTGGCGCGGCGCCTGCCCGCCACGAGCGTGGGCACGACCGCCGAGCTGGGTTGGCCCGTACAGTGGGTGGAGGCGGCGGCGTTCGCGTGGCTGGCGCACCAAACCCTGCTGCGCCGGCCGGGCAACGCCACCGAAGTCACCGGGGCGCGCGGGCCGCGCATTCTGGGCGCTATCTACCCCGCCTGAGCACCGCGCCCCGCGGACGCATCAGCCGACGCTGAAGCTTGAGCCGCAGCCGCAGGTCGTGGTCGCGTTGGGGTTGCGGATCACGAACTGCGCACCCTGCAGGTCTTCCTTGTAGTCGATCTCGGCGCCAACCAGGTACTGCAGGCTCATCGCGTCGATCAGTAGCGTCACGCCGTTCTTGACCATCTGCGTGTCGTCGTCGTTGATCACCTCGTCGAAGGTGAAGCCGTATTGGAAGCCCGAGCACCCCCCACCCTGCACGAAGACGCGCAGCCTGAGGTCGGGATTGCCCTCTTCGGCGATCAGCTCGGCCACCTTGGCGGCGGCGGCGTCGGTGAAGACGAGCGGCGCCGGCATCTCGGTCTTGGGGGTAGCGACGGTTTCGGCAAGGGCAGACATGACTCGGTTCCTGACTGTGACGGATGAAAAGGATAGCAAAACACTCGGGTTTTTCCCAAACGACGGGGGGGCCAATACCCCTGCCGCGGACAGGGAGGCCCGGACGAGCGGGCCCGCAGGCACAAAAAAACCGCCCCCACGAGGCGTGGTGGGCGGTTGGGCCGGATCGGGGCCGCGGATCAGCGCTTGCTGAACTGCTTGGCGCGACGGGCTTTGCGCAGACCGACTTTCTTGCGCTCGACTTCGCGGGCGTCGCGGGTGACGAAGCCGGCGGCGCTCAGCGTGGGCTTGAGGCTCGCGTCGTAATCGATCAGCGCGCGGGTGATACCGTGGCGCACCGCGCCGGCCTGGCCGGACTCGCCGCCGCCGTGGACGTTGACCTGGATGTCGAAGGTCTCGAGGTGGTTGGTCAGCACCAGAGGCTGCTTGGCGATCATGATCGACGTCTCGCGGCCGAAGTAGGCCTGGATGTCGCGACCGTTGATCGTGATCTTGCCGGAGCCCTTCTTGAGGAACACGCGCGCGACGCTGGACTTGCGACGGCCCGTGCCATTGTTCCATTCACCAATCATGGCCGCTCCTTAGATTTCCAACGCCTTGGGTTGCTGGGCGCCGTGCGGATGCTCGGGACCGGCGTAGACCTTGAGCTTCTTGATCATGGCGTAGCCCAGCGGGCCCTTGGGCAGCATGCCCTTGACGGCCTTTTCCAGCGCGCGGCCGGGGTGCTTGGCCTGCATGTCGCGGAAGTTGATCGAGCGGATGCCGCCCGGATAGCCGGTGTGGCGGTAGTAGATCTTGTCGAGGGCCTTGTTGCCGGTGACTTTGATCTTGTCGGCGTTGACGACGATGATGAAGTCGCCCGTATCGACGTGAGGGGTGTAGATGGCCTTGTGCTTGCCGCGCAACCGGAGTGCCACTTCGCTGGCGACACGTCCGAGCACCTTGTCGGTGGCGTCAATCACAAACCACTCATGCACCACCTCAGCGGGCTTGGCGCTGAAGGTTTTGGTCATGTCAGTTTCCTGTGGTCTGGGCGGGCCCTTTTCCACGGTCGGCGCTGCTCTGCCGGCAGCCTCTTAGGTGGGGGGAGATTTCGCCGCGGGGCCCAGGCTTTCGCTGCGAAACACGAGATTCTAGCCGGATCTCGGCAAACATGCGCATCCGGGCGTCACTCGGCTACCATCGGGCCATGTTCAGCTACCGACACGCCTTTCACGCCGGCAACCATGCCGATGTGCTCAAACACATCGCGCTGCTGGCCACGCTGCGGCATCTGCAGGCCAAGGACGGCGGACTGCTGCTGGTGGACACCCATGCGGGCGCCGGCCTGTACCGGCTGGACCAGGAGCAGGCCCGCACCTCCGGCGAGGCGGCCCAGGGCGTGGGTGCGCTGTGGCAGGCCGCGGCAACGGCCGCCGCGACGGGGGCCGCCCTGCCCGCGGCTGTGCAGGACTACATCGGCTGCCTGCACGCGCTCAATCCGGATGGGGTGCTGCAGCACTACCCCGGCTCGCCAGCGCTGCTGCAGGCGGCGCTGCGGCCGCAGGACGCGCTCAAATTGTTCGAGCTGCACCCCACCGACGGGCGGCTGCTCGACCGCACCGTGCGCGAGTGGCGCGCGCGCGCGCCACGCCCGGCCATCGATCTGCGGCGCGACAACGGCTTCGACGGCCTGAAGGCGCTGCTGCCACCGCCGTCGCGGCGCGCGCTGGTGTTGATCGACCCCAGCTACGAGCTCAAATCCGACTATGGCCTGGTCGCGGCCGTCGTGGCCGATGCGCTGCGGCGCTTGGCGGTCGGCTGTTACGTCGTCTGGTACCCGGTGATCGCGCGCGAGCAGGCGCACGCGCTGCCCAAACGCCTGCGCGCGCTGGCGCAGCACCACGGCCGCGCCTGGCTGCAGGCCGAGCTCAACGTCGGTACGCCGGCCGACCCGGCAGCCAAGGCCGCCGCCGCACGCGGCCGCCCCGTGGGCAGCCTGCGCGCCAGTGGCGTGTTCATCATCAACCCGCCCTACACCCTGGCCGACCAGCTGCGCGCGGCGCTGCCGTGGCTGCTGGCCGCACTGCGCCAGGGGCCGGCCGCGGCGTGGAAAATGGACGCCGGCGAACCCAAGGCCTGACGTCCAGGCCTGATACCGTTTGCCCCGCGCGACCGGGATCAGGCCACCGCCAACGCCTGCGCCAGGTCGGCCTGCAGGTCGTCGATGTGCTCGATGCCGACGCACAGGCGCACGGTGTCTTCGGTGACGCCGGCCTTGGCCAGCTCCTCGGGCGCGAGCTGGCGGTGCGTGGTGCTGGCCGGGTGCGTGGCCAGGGAGCGCACGTCGCCGATGTTGACCAAGCGTGTGAACAGCTGCAGCGCATCCAGGAAGCGCTCGCCAGCGGCGCGCCCGCCCTCGATGCCAAACGTCAGCAGCCCTGAGGCGCGCCCGCCCAGGTAGCGCTGCGCCAGCGCATGGTAGGGATCGTCCGGCAGGCCGGCGTAGCGCACCCAGCGCACCTTGGGGTGCTGGCGCAGGAACTGCGCCGCCGCCAGCGTGTTGGCGCAGATGCGGTCCATGCGCAGCGGCAGCGTCTCGATGCCCTGCAGAATCAGGAAGGCGTTGAACGGCGAGATCGCCGCGCCCATGTTGCGCAGCGGCACCACGCGCGCCCGCGCGATGTAGGCCGCCGGCCCCATGGCTTCGGTGTAAACCACGCCGTGGTAGCTGACGTCGGGCTCGTTGAGGCGGCGGAAGCGCGCCTTGTGTTCGGCCCACGGGAATTGGCCCGAATCGACGATCGCCCCGCCGACGCTGGTGCCGTGGCCGCCCAGATACTTGGTCAGCGAGTGCACGACGATGTCGGCGCCGTGCTCGAACGGGCGGCACAGGTAGGGGCTAGGCACCGTGTTGTCGACGATCAGCGGCACGCCGTGACGGTGCGCGATGGCCGCCAGCGCGGCCAGGTCGGTGACGTTGCCGCGCGGATTGCCCATTGATTCGCAGTAGATCGCCTTGGTGCGCGCGTCGATCAGCGGCTCGAAGGTCTCGGGCCGGTCGCTGTCGGCGAAGCGCACCTCGATGCCGTACTGCGGCAGTGTGTGGGCCAACAGGTTGTAGGTGCCGCCGTAGAGCGTGCTGGCCGAGACGATGTTGTCGCCGGCCTCGGCGATCGTCTGGATGGCGTAGGTGATGGCCGCCTGCCCCGAGGCCAGCGCCAGCGCGCCGATGCCGCCTTCCAGCGCCGCCAACCGCTCCTCCAGCACCGCTTGCGTCGGGTTCATGATGCGGGTGTAGATATTGCCCGGCACCTTCAGGTCGAACAGGTCGGCGCCGTGCTGCGCGCTGTCGAACGCGTAGGCCACGGTCTGGTAGATCGGCGGCACCACGGCCTTGGTCGTCGGGTCGGGGCGGTAGCCGGCGTGCACGGCCTGGGTCTCGAATCGCATCGGCAAGCTCTCCTCAAAAAACGCAACGGCCGCAACGATAGCGCACCGGATGCGGCGGCGTCCACGACATTCGCATCATGACGACATGACCCTGCGCTATAACGTCGCCCCATGCCGAACCAAGGATCCGAGCCGCCGCACTCCGCCCACCGCCGCCGGGCGCTGGCATGGCTGGGCGCCAGCGCCGCCGCGGCGCTGGCCGGCTGCGCCGGGCTGCCGCAACCCGCGGGCGAGGCCGACGGCGGGGAGGCGGCGCTGGCCGACTCCGCCTGGGCGCAGGCCAGCCAGCTCGTCCCCGGCGCGCGCTGGGAGCACCACGTCTTTCCGCAACGGCGCATCACGCACTACCGCGCCGGCCAGCACGTCGGCCGCCCCGCGCTGCGCGCCGAGAGTGACGCGGGCACCTCCGCGGTGCGGATGCGGCTGCGCGTGCCGGTCTCCGAGATCGCCGCGCTGCGCTGGTCGTGGTGGGTGGACGAGCTAGACCCGGCCTTCGACCCGTCGGACCGCGACACCGACGATGCAGTGGCGCGCGTGATCCTGGCCTTTGAGGGCGGGCGTGAGCACTGGACGGCGCGCGACCACCACCTGTCGGAACTGGCTCGCTTGGTCACCGGCGAGCCGCTGCCGGATGCCACGCTGATGTACGTCTGGGACGCACGGCTGCCGCTGGGCACCGTCGTGCGCCACCCCGGCACCGGCCGCATCCGCACGCTCATCGTGGCCAGCGGCGCGCACGATCTGGGCCGCTGGCTGGAGCTGGAGCGCGACCCGCTGGCCGACATGCGGCTGGCCTTCGGCGAGACACCGACGACGCTGGTCGCCGTCGGCCTGATGACCGACGCCAACAACACCCGTTCGCGTGCGGCGGCCTGGTACGGACCGCTCGAGCTGGTTCGCCGCGGCCGAGGCGGCTGAATCCGACTTCAGGCCGGCAGCAGATCCAGGCGCTGCAGGATCGCCAACGTCGGCTCGGCCTGGTTCATCGTGTAGAAATGCAGGCCTGGCACGCCGGCGGTGCGCAGCTGGTCGCACAGGTCGGTGACCACGTCCAGCCCGAAGGCGCGGATCGAGGCCACGTCGTCGCCGTAAGCCTGCAGCCGCAAGCGGATCCAGCGCGGGATCTCGGCGCCGCAGGCATCCGAGAAGCGCATCAGCTGCGTGGCGTTGGTGATCGGCATGACGCCGGGCACGATCGGCACCTCCACGCCGAGCGCGTAGGCGTCATCGACGAAGCGGAAGTAGGCGTCGGTGTTGAAGAAGTATTGCGTGATGGCACCGTCGGCCCCAGCGCGCACTTTCTCGGCGAAGGCCTGCAGGTCGGCCTGCGGCGAGCGCGCCTGCGGGTGCATCTCCGGATAGGCCGCCACCTCGATGTGAAAGGCGGCGCCGAACTCCGCGCGGATGAAGGCCACGAGGTCACGCGCGTAGGTGAATTCGCCGCCGAGCCCGTAGCCGCTCGGCAGGTCGCCGCGCAGCGCCACCAGCCGCTTGACGCCGATGCGCTGCAGCTCCGCCAGCTGCGCGCGCACGCGCGCACGCGTCGCACCGATGCATGAAAAGTGCGCCGCCGCGTCCATGCCATCGCCCAGAATCTGCGCCACGGTGGCGAAGGTGCCTTCCTGCGTGGAGCCGCCGGCGCCGTAGGTGACGGAGCAGAACTGCGGCCGCGCCGCGTACAGCCGCTGCCGCGCCGCGCGCAGCTTGGCCGCGCCCTCCGGCGTCTTCGGCGGAAAGAATTCGAAACTCAACGGCAAAGCCATGCCAGAAACTCCCGGTTGCCGTCGCCCCCGGCGATCGGACTGTCGAAGTAATCGCGCAGCACGAGGCCGTGCGCGGCCGCGGCGCGCTCGATGCGCTGGCGCACGCGCGCAAGCGCCGCGGCGTCGCGCACCACGCCGCCCTTGCCAATGTCACCCGGCTGCAGCTCGAACTGCGGCTTGACCAGCATCAGCAGCGAGCCGCCCGGCGCCAGCAGCGGCACCAGCGCCGGCCACACCAGCGTCTGCGAGATGAACGAGAGGTCGCCGACAATGAGGTCGAACGGCGGCGCGGCGGCGTCGCCGCCGGCGGCCAAGAGCCGCTCGGCACTCAGCTCGCGCGCGTTGCAGCCCTCGATCGCCACCACGCGCGGGTCCGCGCGCAGCCGCAGATGCAGCTGGCCGTGGCCGACGTCCACCCCGACCACCTGCGCCGCGCCGGCCTGCAGCAAGCAGTCGGTGAAGCCCCCGGTGCTCTGCCCCACGTCCAGGCAACGCCGCCCGGCCACCGGCACCCCGGTGCGCTGCAGCGCGGCGGCGAGCTTGAGCCCGCCGCGCGAGACGTAGCGCACCTCGGCGTCGTCCGCCAGCTGCCACTGCGCCTGCGGCGGCACCGTGTCGCCGGCCTTGCGCAGCGGCTGCCACGGTGCGCCGTCGCCCGCACGCCAGCGCACCGCGCCGGCGGCGATCAGCCGCTGCGCCGCCGAGCGCGACGCCGCCAGCCCCGCCTGCACCAGCGCCTGGTCGGCCCGCATGCCCCGCGCGCGCCGTCAGTAGCGGTAGGTGTCGGGCTTGTAGGGCCCCTCCTTCGGCACGCCGATGTAGGCGGCCTGCTCGTCGGTCAGCTCGGTCAGCATCGCGCCCAGTTTTTTGAGCTGCAGCCGCGCCACCTTCTCGTCCAGGTGCTTGGGCAGCACGTAGACCTTGCCCTTCTCGTAGTAGTCGCGGTGCGTGAACAGCTCGATCTGCGCGATCGTCTGGTTGGCAAACGAGCTGCTCATCACGTAGCTCGGGTGCCCGGTGGCACAACCCAGGTTGACCAGCCGCCCCTTGGCCAGCAGGATGATGCGTTTGCCGCCCTCGAAGATCACGTGATCGACCTGCGGCTTGATCTCCTCCCAGCGGCAGCGCGCCTCCAGCGCGGCCACGTCGATCTCGTTGTCGAAGTGGCCGATGTTGCAGACGATGGCCTGGTCTTTCATGCGGGCCATGTGCTCGTAGGTGATGACATGCTTGTTGCCGGTGGCGGTGACGAAGACGTCGGCTTTGTCGCACGCCCAGTCCATCGTGACGACCTTGTAGCCCTCCATCGCCGCCTGCAGGGCGCAGATCGGGTCGATCTCGGTCACCCACACCTGGGCCGACAGTGCCCGCAGCGCCTGCGCGCTGCCCTTGCCGACGTCGCCATAGCCACAGACGACGGCGATCTTGCCGGCAATCATCACGTCGGTGGCGCGCTTGATGCCATCCACCAGCGACTCGCGGCAGCCGTAGAGGTTGTCGAACTTGCTCTTGGTGACGCTGTCGTTGACGTTGATGGCGCGAAACATCAGCTCGCCGCGCGCGGCCATCTGCTTCAAGCGGTTGACGCCGGTGGTGGTTTCCTCGGTCACGCCGATGATTTGCGCCGCCTTGCGGCTGTACCAGGTCGGATCCTGCGCCAGGCGCGCGCGGATGGCGGCAAACAGCACGCGCTCCTCCTCGCTCTTGGGGTGATCCAGCACCGAGGGATCGCGCTCGGCCTGCTTGCCCAGGTGCATCAGCAGCGTGGCATCACCGCCGTCGTCGAGGATCATGTTCGGACCCTCCTCGGAGCTGCCGGCCGGGCCGAACTCGAAGATGCGGTGCGTGTAGTCCCAGTACTGCTCCAGCGTCTCGCCCTTGAAAGCAAACACCGGCGTGCCGGCGGCGGCGATCGCCGCTGCGGCGTGGTCCTGCGTCGAGAAGATGTTGCACGAGGCCCAGCGCACCCGTGCGCCCAGCGCCTGCAGCGTCTCGATCAGCACGGCGGTCTGGATCGTCATGTGCAGGCTGCCGGCGATGCGCGCGCCCTCGAGCGGCTGGCTCGGCGCGTACTCCTCGCGGATCGCCATCAGGCCCGGCATTTCGGTCTCGGCGATGCGGATTTCTTTGCGGCCCCATTCGGCCAGGCCAAGATCGGCCACGACGCAGTCGGTCGGCAGGGGGTGGTGCAGCGGTGCGTTCATGCGGTGACTCCTACGCTTTGAGAGGGCCACCGGCGGGGGCTTGCGAGCTCACGCCACACGCCGGTGGGTGAGCGTCGTTGCCAACATCGCCGCGGCGCGCCAGGGTGGGCACGTGCGGCGGTTCCGTCGAGCCTCGCGCTGGGGGGGGAGGATTCAGCCCAGACGCTGCAACGCTCCTCGCGGAATCACGCCTATTATAGGGGGCCAAGGCGCGATCGGTTTCTATAATCCACGGGCAACCCGACGGGACCCGCGCCCATCTACGGTCACACCGCCCCAGCCGATACCCACCATCTTGGACACCTCTGCCACCGCTCCCCCCCCGTCCGCCACCCAGGCGCTACAGCTGGTGGCCGCCGACATGCAGGCGGTCGATGCCGTGATTCGCGCGCGCTTGGGCAGCGACGTGCCGTTGGTGGGCCAAGTGGCGCACTACATCATCGGCTCCGGCGGCAAGCGCGTGCGGCCGGCGCTGCTGCTGCTGGCCTGCGGCGCGCTCGGGTGTACCGACGCGCGCCTGCACACGCTGGCGGCGGTGGTGGAGTTCATCCACACCGCCACGCTGCTGCACGACGACGTGGTGGACGAATCCACCCTGCGCCGCGGGCGCGACACCGCCAACCAGGTGTTCGGCAATGCCGCGAGCGTGCTGGTCGGCGACTTCCTCTACTCGCGCGCGTTTCAGATGATGGTGGACTGCGGCGACATGCGCATCATGCGTGTGCTGGCCGACGCCACCAACGTCATCGCCGAGGGCGAGGTGCTGCAGCTGATGAACATGCACGACGCCGCGCTGGACGAGGCGGCGTACCTGCGCGTCGTCCGCGCCAAGACGGCCAAGCTGTTCGAGGCCAGCGCCCGGCTGGCCGCGCTGCTGGCCGGCGCGGACGAGGCCACCGAGGCGTTGTGCGCCACCTACGGGCAGGCGCTGGGTGCGGCGTTCCAGATCGTCGACGACGTGCTTGACTACGAGGGCGACGCGACGGAGTTGGGCAAAAACCTGGGCGACGATCTGCGCGAGGGCAAGGTGACGCTGCCGGTCATCTGCGCGCTGCGCCGCTGCGCGCCGCACGAGGCGGCGCTGATCCGCGCCGCCATCGAGCAAGGTGGCGGCGATCGCCTGGACGAGATCGTCGCCATCGTGAGCATGAGCGGTGGCTTGGCCGAGGCGCGCGCCCACGCCGCCGCCGAGGCCCAGCGCGCCATCGAGGCGGCGCAGGCCCTGCCCACCCACGACGATGCGCAGCGCGAGCGGTACCGCGAAGCTCTGCTACAATTAGCGGCTCAGCTGCTGTCGCGTCGATCCTGACGCGGTCAGCCGCAGGCCTCGGGGTGTAGCTTAGCCTGGTAGAGCGCTACGTTCGGGACGTAGAGGCCGGAGGTTCGAATCCTCTCACCCCGACCAGCTTTCTCCGGTCAGTCGATGATGACGCAAGCCCTGCACCGCGGGGCTTTTTCGCTTTTTGGCGCTGCCGGTAGGCCAGACACCTCTGGCGCCCCTTGCCCGCGCAACATCCTACAACCGCGCCAGGAGTCGGGCCGGCTGCAGGCGCACCTTCACTTCGTCCGGCACCACGGCGCGGCGAATCTCGTAGGCGGGTTCGCTGGTGTCACGCAACGGTGGCTCACCCCGCGGCAGGCCGTCGCGCGTGACGATGGCCAACACCAGCGGGGTATTCGCGCGCCGGCCGCGGCGGGCGACGACGCCCACCTCGCCATTGACCAGTTCGACGAAGGTGCCCGGCAGGTACAGGCCCAGCGCCTTGATGAAGGATGTCCCGAGCGGCGTCGGCGCCCCGCTTGCATCCAGGCAGACATCGCGCACGGCACGCGGGGACGGCAAACCCGAGCGGGCATGCGCGGGCTGATGCGAGCGACGTACACGTCGATCATGCGCAGCAGTTGCGCAGCCGCGCCCACCTCGGCACGCCCCCGCGGGTAGCCCGCACCGCCCGCCTGCTCGTGGTGGTCGCGCACCAGTTCCAGCCAGACCGCATCGACCACCCCCAGCCGGCGCAGGCTCGCCTCGCCGCACAGCGGATGCTCCCACACCGCCCGGCGCTGCTCGGGGTGGAGTGCGGCGTCCTGCCGGGCCAAATCGTCGTGCAACCGGCCCATGCCGAGGTTCATGGTCAGCGCGGCGCGCTGCAGGCTCTGCTGGCGCGCCTCGTCCCAGCCCAGGGTCTGGGCCACCAGCCGGCCGACCACCGCGCACAGCAAGGCGTGGCTGGCGCTGTAGCCCATTCCGCGGTCGAACAGCATTTGCACCAGCACGAACAGGCTGTCGTCGATGCGCGAGCGCAGCAGGACCTGCATGCGCTGTTCCAGCCGCAAAAACCGGCCCACGAAGTCCTGCGCTTGATCGCCCTGGTGCAGCAGCAGCGTCAGCACGGCATGCAGATCGGCCCAGATTTCGTCGATGGGCCTGGCGTCGGGCTCGACCTCGACGGCGTCGTCGAACCCCATCGGACGGGTGACGCCCGCAATGGCTTCCAGACTTTGGTTGCCGCGCAGGGCGCGGTCGATGGCGGTGGTGTAGCGGTACGTCCAGGCACGGTACTCGTCTTCCTTGACCTGGGGGTTGTGCATCAGCAGCCACTGACGGTGGCGCTCGTCGCGGATGGTGTGCCCCTTGCGCAGGAGCAACTGGCCCTGCGGGTCCCACACGTTGACGGGCAGCGGCTCGCCCAAGGTGATGTCGTCGATCGGAAGGGGTACGTACATGGTGCTGTGCCCAGACCCTACTGTAGTACGGCCGATACCCCCTGTGGCGCAAGACTTGCCTGCGGTGCCGCGTTCGTTGCGATAATGACCCGTTGCACAGCCATTCCCAGGGTTTTCCATCATGCCTGATTCGTTGCTGACCCTGATCCCTGTGTCGGATCTGCGGGTGGGGCATTTCGTGCTCCTGGACCTGGGCTGGATGGCGCATCCGTTTCCGCGCAACAGTTTTCGCATCGAGTCCGAACGGCAGATCGAGACCATCCGCGCGCTGGGCCTGACGCGGGTGCGCATCGACCCCGAGCGCAGCGATGCGCTGACGCTGGAAGCCGCCGCCAATACCTCCGGCCCTCTCGGCGAAGCGACCACCGCCGCGACCAGCGCCACCTCGACGGCCACCCAGGCACCGGCGGACGCGGCGGCCCAGCAACGCGCCCAAGCGCTGGCCGAGCAGCGGCGCGCGCTGCAGCGTTGCGAGCGTCAGTACCACGAGGGTGCGCGGCGCTACCGCGCCCTGCTCGACGACATGGAACACGCCCCAGAAGCCGCCGGCCAGCAGGCCCGGACGCTGGTGGGCGCGATGCTGACCGACATCCAAGGCCACGGCGAATCGGCCATTCGCCTGCTCAGCGACGTGCAGGGCGACCGCGCCGCGCAGCACGCGATGAACGTGACGGTGCTGGCGGTGCTGCTCGGCCGGGCGCTGGGAATGGGCGGCGAGGAACTGGAGACGCTGGGCGTTGCCGCCTTTTTGCACGACATCGGCAAGACCCGGCTGCCGGACCTGGTGCGGCACAAGGACGATGCCTTCACGGCGGCGCAACTCAAGGTCTATCAGGAGCACGTGGCCCACGGGGTGGGTCTGGCGCGGGCCATGGGCATGGGGCCCGCCGTGCTGCAGGCAATCGCCCAGCACCACGAGGCGACGGATGGCAGCGGTTTTCCGCGCGGCTGCCGGGGCGAGGACATGAGCCGCTGTGCCCATGTGCTGGCGCTGATCAACCGCTACGACGGCCTGTGCAATCCGCTCAACCCGTCGCGCGCGCTGACCCCGCACGAGTCGCTGTCGCTGCTGTTCGCCACGCAAAAGGCGTGCTTCGACCCGGTGACGCTCAACGCCTTCATCCGCATGGTGGGGGTCTATCCCCCGGGCTCCATCGTGCAACTGAGCGACGGCCGCTTTGCGCTGGTGCAGGCGGTCAACTCGGCGCGGCCGCTCAAACCCCGCGTGCTGGTGCACGACCCGCGCACGCCGCGCAGCGAGGCGCTGCTGCTGGACCTGCAGGCCGAGCCGTCGCTGTCGATCCAGCGCAGCCTGCGCACCGACCAACTGCCGCGCGCCGCGCTCGACTACCTGGAGCCACGCCCCCGGTACTGCTACTTTTTCGAGCGCGCCGTCCGCCCCGACAGCGGGTCCGCAGGGACGCTGACATGAGCTACGTGCACTGGGCCCCCATCACCGAGGGGTTGATCGAAGCGGTGTGGGTGGTGGACCCCCGCACCCGGCGCATCCTGACGGTCAACACCGCAGCCGCCCGGCTGCTGGGAGTGGAGCGCGGCGCGCTGGTGGGCAGCGCAGTGCAGGACTGGATTGCCGACCCGCAGGACCATGTGTACTGGCAGGAGTGGCAGGCCGGCATCGAGCAGACGCTGGAGTCCGAGGCCACGGTGCGCCGCGCCGACGGCGAATTGGTGCGCGTGCAACGGCGCGTCAGCCCGGTCACGCCGGAAGGTGGCGAGACCGTGGTGCTGGTGGCGATGCAGGACCTCAGCGAATGGCAGTACACGCGCCAGCGACTGGAAACCCTGCTGGCGGAACTGCGCGCTGCACTCGAATCGTCGTCCGACGGCATTCTGGTGTGCGACCTGGACGGGCGCATCCGCGCCTTCAACCGCACCTTCGCCGCTCTGTGGGACCTGCCCGAGGCCCTGTTGACACACCAGGACGACACCGCCATCTGGAGTCACCTGGCTGCCTGCGTGCCCGACCCGGGCGGCTTTCATAGCCGGCTGGGCGAGTTGCAGCGCACCCCGCTGCTGGAGGCGAACGACGTCGTGCTGCTGCGCAACGGCCGCATCCTGGAGCGGGCCTCGCGGCCTCAGCTCGCGCGCGGCCGACCCATCGGGCGCATCCACGTCTTTCGCGACGTGACGGAGCGCACGGCCACCGAGGCCAAACTTCGGCTGGCCGCCAAGGTGTTCGAATCCAGCCCCGATGCCATCGTGGTGACGGACCCCGAGCGCCGCATCGTGGCCTGCAATCCGGCCGCCCTCAAGCTCGCGGCCATGGAACGGGACCCGCAGGGCGAGCGGCTGGACGACCTGCTGTATGCCCCGTCGCAACCGCAGTGGCCCCGCCACGTCGCCCAGGCCCTGACGGACAAGGGCTACTGGGAAGGCGAGCTGTGGCTGCGCCGCCCCGAGGGCCCGGGGGTAGCACTGCTGGCCTCGTGGGTGCTGCTGCGCGACGGCGACGGGCGCCCGCTGAACACGGTGCTGTTTGCCAAGGACCTGTCCGAAAAGCTGGAAGCCCAGCGCCGCATCGAACAACTCGCCTACAGCGACCCGCTGACCGGCCTGCCCAACCGCCTCATGCTGGGCGAGCGTGTCGGCCACGCCATCCGCCTGGCGCAGCGCAGCGGGCGCGGGTTCGCGCTGCTGTTTCTGGACCTGGATCGCTTCAAGAGCATCAACGACTCGCTCGGCCACATGTTCGGGGACCAGGTGCTGGTGGAGGTGACCGCCCGCCAGCAGCGCTGCCTGCGGCAGACCGACACCTTGTCCCGGCTGGGCGGCGACGAGTTCGTCATCCACCTGCACGAGGCCGACCGCCACGCCGCCGAAGTCACCGCGCAACGCATCATCGAGGCGATCACCCGCCCCGTCACGATCGACGAGATGCAGTTCACGCTGTCGTGCAGCATCGGCATCGCCATGTATCCGCAGGACGGCGCCACGCTGGACGAGCTGATCCAATGCGCCGACACGGCCATGTACCAGGTCAAGGAGCGCGGCAAGGGGCACTACCGCTTCTACCAGCCGGAGATGAACGCCGACCTGCTCGGACGCATCCAGATGGATCATGCGATGCGCCAGGGCCTGCAGCGCGGCGAGTTCGAGCTGCACTACCAGCCTCGGGTGGACCTGCGCTCGGGAACCGTGACGGCCTGCGAGGCGCTGTCGCGCTGGCACCGCCCCGGCCAGGGCCTAGTGATGCCGGGCACGTTCATCGCCGTGGCCGAGGAAACCGGCCTGATCGCGCTGCTCGGGCATTGGGTGCTGCAAAACGCCATCGCGCAGGCGGCCCGCTGGGCGGAGCATGGCCGACCGCTGCAGGTCGCGGTGAATGTGTCGGCGCTGCAGTTCCAGCAGGCACGCTTCGTGCGGGATGTGGCGGACGCCCTGCAGCAGCACCGGCTGCCCCCGCACCTGCTGGAGCTGGAGCTGACCGAATCCATCCTGATCCGCGATGCGGAGGAAGCGCTGGGTAAGCTGCAGGCGCTGGCCGACCTCGGGGTCGAGCTGTCGCTGGACGATTTCGGCACGGGCTACTCCAGCCTCACCTACCTCAAGCGCTTTCCGCTGCATCGGCTCAAGATCGACCGCAGCTTCCTCGTGTCCATGCCCGAGGACGGTGCCGATGCGGCGATCGTGGCGGCCATCGTGCAGATGGGCCACGCGCTGTCCATGGAAGTCGTGGCCGAGGGGGTGGAGCGCCCCGAGCAACTGCAGCGGCTGCGCGCCCTGGGCTGCGACCACTACCAGGGCTTTTTGTTCGCCCGGCCGATGCCGGCCGATGCGCTGCGCGCGCGGCTGGCGTCGCCCGATGGCGAGCCGGCGCAGATGCCACCGCCGTGATCAGACGCCCTGCGCCCAGGCCTGCAGGTCCTGCGGCTTAACCTGGCCGAGCTTGCGGTGCGCGATGCGGCCGGTCCGATCAAACACCACGGTGAACGGCAGCGCCCCGTTGTCGTTGCCGAGCTGGCGCCCCAGATCGGTCCCGCCAAAGCCCGCCAGCCCGACCGGAAAGGACAGGGGCTGCCGCTGCAGAAATTGCCGAACGGCACTGGGCTGGTCGATGGCCAGCGCCAGCACCTGCCAGCCGTCGGCCTGCCGTTCGCGGTAGAAGCGGTCGAGCAGCGGCAGCTCTTCCACGCACGGCGGGCACCACGTAGCCCAGAAGTTGAGCAGCAGAGGCCGGCCGCGAAACGCCGCTGCGGCCACGGTGCCCCCCTCCGGCCGGTCCCACTGCTGGGTCCACAGGGCCTGCTGCGCCCCCTCCGCTGGCACGTCCGGGGTCAGGCGCCAGCCGGCCACGCCCGCCCCCAGGGCCGCCGCGGCGGCGGCTATGCCGATCGTCATCGCCCGTCGTTGCATCGGTGGTGCTCCTCGTTGCAGGGGTCGGAGTCGGGTGCGGCCAACAAAGTTCGCACCTCGGCTGCGGTGCCGCGCGGCACGCGGCCCAAGTCGTCGGGCAGGCGGGCGCCCCGCCCCGCCTCGGTGTCATTGACCCACAGATGCAGGCCCACCGTCTCGCCCAGCCCGTCGCAGGGCACCGCCAAACTCAGCACCTCGGCCTCGCGGCCCCGCATGCCGCGCGCGGTCTGCGCGTCGTAATCGAGTCCGGCGTTGATGAGGGCGATCTCCACCGCCTTGGGGTCGTCGGCAAAGAGTTGCAGGTGGATGTCCGACAGTCGGGTCGCCGTGCCGTGCCAGACGGCCCCGCCGAGCAGCGGGGCAAACTCGGCCAGCCGCTCCATCCAGACCAGCGCGGTCTCGCGCAGGGCGCGCAGCTCGGCCGGCTGCGTCTCGGCATGAAAGATCGCCAGATGCTCGCGCACGGCGGCATCGATGAGAGCCGGGCCGGGCAGCGGGGTGCGGGACGGCAGGCGCAATTGCTCGAGCGCGCGCTGCAGGGCCCGCCGCACCTCCAGCCCCTCGTCAACCATCAGCCCGGCCGCGACGGCGGCCAGCTCGCGTTGCGTGTCATCGTCCATGGACGGGATTGTCCGCGATGGGCGGTGCCCCGCCGAGCGGCCGCGATAATGCGCCCCATGCACATCCACATACTGGGCATCTGCGGCACCTTCATGGGCGGGCTGGCGGCGCTGGCACGCGAGGCCGGCCACCGCGTCACCGGCTGCGACGCCGGCGTCTATCCGCCGATGAGCGAGCAGCTGCGCGCGCTGGGCATCGATTTGATCGAGGGCTATGGGGCCGACCAGCTCGCCCTGCGGCCGGACGTGTTCGTCATCGGCAATGTGGTCAGCCGCGCACGCAGCCCCGACGGGACGCCCAAGTTTCCCCTGATGGAGGCGATCCTGGACGCCGGTGCGCGCTACACGAGCGGCCCACAGTGGCTGGGCGAGCAGGTGCTGCACGGCCGCCACGTGTTGGCCGTCGCCGGTACGCACGGCAAAACGACGACCACGGCCATGCTGGCCTGGATTCTGGAGCACGCCGGGTTGGCGCCCGGGTTTCTCGTCGGGGGCGTGCCGCTCAATTTCGGCGTCTCGGCCCGGCTGGGACGGCTGCCGTCGGATGGCACGCGCACGCCGTTCGTGATCGAGGCCGACGAGTACGACACCGCGTTTTTCGACAAGCGCAGCAAGTTCGTGCACTACCGCCCGCGCACCGCGGTGCTGAACAATCTGGAGTTCGACCACGCGGACATCTTCGATGACCTAGCGGCGATCGAGCGCCAGTTTCACCATCTGCTGCGCACCGTCCCCCCCAGCGGCCGGGTGATCGCCAACGGGCTGGAGGAGTCGATCGCGCGCGTGCTGCACCGCGGCCTGTGGAGCGAGTTACGCACCTTCGGCGCCGCCGACAGCGACTACACCGCCGAGGGCGAGCCGCAGGACTTTGCCGTGCTGCGCCGGGGCGAAGTGGTGGCCCACGTTCGCTGGTCGCTCAGCGGTACACACAACCAGCTCAACGCGCTGGCCGCCCTGGCGGCGGCCGAACACCTGGGGGTGGAGCCGGCCGTGGCGGCCGAGGCGTTGGCCGGCTTTGCCCATGTGCGCCGGCGGCTGGAGGTGCGCGGGACGGTGGCGTTGCCAGGCGGCGCGGTCACGGTTTACGACGATTTCGCCCACCATCCGACGGCGATTCGCACCACGATCGACGGCCTGCGGCGCCGGCTCGACCACGAGGGCCGCCCGGACGAACGCATTCTGGCGATCTTCGAGCCGCGCTCCAACACCATGAAGCTGGGCACGATGAAGGCGCAGATGCCCTGGGCGCTGGAGGGCGCAGCGCTGGCCTTTTGCCACGCGGGCGGACTGGACTGGGATGCGGCCGCGGCGCTCGCGCCGCTGGGCGAACGCGCACGGGTGGCGCCGGACATCGACACCCTGGTGGCGCAGGTGGCGGCAGCGGTGCGCCCCGGCGACCACCTGCTGTGCATGAGCAACGGGGCGTTTGGCGACGTGCATGGGCGGCTGTTGGCCACCCTGCGCCCTCAGTAACCGACCGCCAGGCCGGGCACGTCCACCTTGATGACCGGCTTGGCCAGCAGACTGCTGGCCGCACGGGCATAGACCATGGCCCAGGGGCGGTGCGCCGGATCGGCAAAGCGCGTCTCGCCCACGGTCTGGGCGATGGCCAGCACCTTGTCCGCCGTCAGCACCTTGCCACTCAGGCGCAGCGGCTCACACCCCAGTTCGGTGAACTGCTGGTCCAGCCACTGGCGCGCCATGTCGTGCGGCATGGGCTGCACCTCGTCGAGGTCGAAGGTGTACTCGCGGTCGGGGCCAAATTGAACGATCACGTGGCTGCGCATGGCGACTTCCGGTGGATCTGAACGGAACGGCCCTATCGTACACCCGCGGCCGCTCAGCCGCGGCGGGCGCGCCGCGCCGCCACCGCATCGGCCAGCGTCTGCAGCACTTGCACCGAAGCATCCCAATCGATGCACGCATCGGTGATGCTGCGGCCATACTCCAGCGCAGACGGATCGTCCTTGCCCGGGGTGAATTTCTGCGCGCCGGCCTGCAGGTGGCTCTCGATCATCACGCCGAACACCCGGCTCGACCCGCCAGACAACTGGTCGGCGATGTTGCGCGCGACGTCGATCTGGCGCTCGTGCTGCTTCTGGCTGTTGCCGTGGCTGCAGTCCACCATCACGCGCGCCGGCAGCTTGGCGTCGGCGAGCTGCTGGCAGGCGATGGCCACGCTGTCGGCGTCGTAATTGGGCAGCTTGCCGCCGCGCAGGATGACGTGACAGTCCTGGTTGCCCTTGGTGCGCACGATGGCCACCTGGCCGTTCTTGTGCACCGACAGGAAGTGGTGCGGTCGGCTGGCGGCCAGGATGGCGTCGGTGGCGATGCGGATGTTGCCGTCGGTGCCGTTCTTGAAGCCGATCGGCGCCGACAGGCCCGAGGCCAGCTCGCGGTGCACCTGGCTTTCGGTGGTTCGCGCGCCGATCGCCCCCCACGAAATCAGGTCGGCGATGTACTGCGGGCTGATGACGTCGAGGAACTCGCTGGCCGCCGGCAGCCCCAGGCGGTTGATCTCGATGAGCAGCTGGCGCGCGATGCGCAGGCCCTCGTCGATGCGGAAGCTCTCGTCCAGGTACGGGTCGTTGATCAGGCCCTTCCAGCCCACGGTGGTGCGCGGCTTCTCGAAATAGACGCGCATGACGATCTCGAGCTGGTCGGCGAAGCGGTCGCGCTGCTCTTTCAGGCGCCGCGCGTACTCCATCGCCGCGGCGGGGTCGTGAATCGAGCACGGCCCGATGATGACCAGCAGCCGGTCGTCCTTGCCGTGCAGGATCTGGTGGATGGCGCGGCGGGTGTGGGTGATGAGCTTTTCGATCCCCGTCCCCCGGATCGGGAAGAAGCGTATCAGGTGCTCGGGCGGCGGCAGCACGGTGATGTCCTCGATGCGTTGGTCGTCGGTCTGGCTGGTGCGGTCGGCCGGATGGGGATACCAGGCATCGGTGCTGCTGGCCTTGGCGGGGCTCGGGCTCATGGGGGGCTCCTTCGATAGGGGTAAACGGGGGCGAAACGGGCGAAAAAAAACCGCCGGTGGGGACCGACGGTTTTGAGTTCAAGGGCTTTTGCTGGGCGCTTTCAGACCTCTCTGCCGTCGGTGACGCGTGAGAACCAAAAGTAGCCAAAGTAAAAGCCGCGCAATTGCATGGTATTCAATGTAGCACAGCTTGCATGACGGCAGGCTGACAATCGCAAACGACGCATCGGGCGGGAGGACAGCGGCGTCGCGCGAATGCAACGCACGAACGCAACGTACACGCCGTTCAGGCCGTGCCCCCCACCGTCAGGCCGTCCAGCCGCAGCGTGGGCTGGCCCACGCCCACCGGCACGCTCTGGCCTTCCTTGCCGCAGGTGCCCACCCCGCTGTCCAGCGCGAGATCATTGCCGATCATCACCACGCGCTTGAGCGCCTCCGGCCCGTTTCCGATGATCGTTGCGCCCTTGACCGGGTAGACGGGCCGGCCGTTTTCCACCCACCAAGCGCTGCTGGCCGAAAACACGAACTTGCCACTGGTGATGTCCACCTGCCCGCCGCCGAAGTTGGTGGCGTACAGGCCGCGGCGCACGCTGGCCAGAATCTCCTGCGGATCGCGGTCACCGGCCAGCATGTAGGTGTTGGTCATGCGCGGCATCGGCAGGTGCGCGTAGCTCTCGCGCCGGCCGTTGCCAGTGGGCGTCACCCCCATCAGCCGGGCGTTGAGCCGATCCTGGATGTAGCCGCGCAGAATGCCGTCTTCGATCAGCACATTGCGCTGGCTGGCACAGCCCTCGTCATCCACATTGAGCGATCCGCGCCGGCCCTCGATCGTGCCGTCGTCCAGCACCGTCACGCCCTTGGCCGCCACACGCTCGCCGATGCGGCCGGCAAACGCGCTGGAGCCTTTGCGGTTGAAGTCGCCCTCCAGCCCGTGGCCCACGGCCTCGTGCAGCAGCACGCCGGGCCAGCCAGGACCCAGCACGACCGTCATCTCGCCCGCCGGGGCGGGACGAGACTCCAGATTGGTCAGCGCGGCCTGCACGGCCTCGTCCACGTAGCGTGTCAGCACGCCCCCGTCGAAGTGGTCCAGCCCAAACCGCCCGCCCCCGCCGGAGGAGCCGACCTCGCGCCGGTCGCCCTGCTGCGCAATCACCGTCAGCGACAACCGCACCAGCGGGCGCACGTCGGCAGCCAGCACGCCGTCGGCGCGCGCCACCAACACCACGTCGTATTCCGCCGCCAGCCCGGCCATCACCTGCACGACGCGCGGATCGCGCGCGCGCGCCATGCGCTCGACTCTTTCCAACAGCGCCACCTTGGCCGCGCTGTCCAGCGTGCCGATGGGGTCGTGCGCGGCGTACAGTTGGCGCGAGGGCGCCACCGCTGCGCGCGGGCGACGGCGGCCAACGTGGGTGGTCTGGTCGCCCCCCTGGCGGCCAATGGCGCGCACGCTCTCTGCCGCCTCGCGCAGCGCAGCCCAGGACAAATCGTCGGAATAGGCGAACGCCGTCTTGTCGCCGCTGACTGCCCGCACGCCCACGCCTTGGTCGATGCTGAAGCTGCCAGTCTTGACGATGCCCTCTTCCAGGCTCCAGCCCTCGCTGCGGGTGTACTGGAAGTACAGATCGGCATCGTCGACGCCGGGTGCCAGGATGGCCGACAAGGCGCGGCGCAGATGGCCCTCGTCCAGGCCGTATGGCTCGAGCAGCAGGGAGCGCGCCGTGGCCAGGCGCTGCAAGGTGGGTTCGACGGCAATCATGCGGAGATTGTAGGCAGCCCGACCAAACCCACAACGGCGGCTCAGGCCGGCACCAGCCGCTTGTAACGCCCGACGGAGAGGATCATGCCCAGGCTGGCGCCAAGCGACACCATCGCCGTGCCGCCGTAGCTCAGGAAAGGCAGCGGCACGCCCACCACCGGCAGGATGCCGCCGACCATGCCCATGTTGACGAAGGCATAGACGAACTGCACCAGAATCAGCGCCCCGGCCAGCAGGCGGCCAAACAGGGTGGAGGCCTCGGCGGCCAGCATCAGGCCACGCGCCACGAAATAGGTGTAGGCCGCCAGCAAACCCAGCACGCCCAGAAAGCCGAACTCCTCGGAAAACGCCGCAAAAATGAAGTCCGTGCTGCGCTCGGGCACAAAGTCCAGGTGCGTCTGGGTGCCCTCCATGAAGCCCTTGCCCCACATCCCCCCCGAGCCGATGGCGATCATGCCCTGCAGAATATGAAAGCCCTTGCCCAGCGGATCCTTGGTGGGGTCGAGCAAGGTGCACACGCGCTGGCGCTGGTACTCGTGCAGCACCACCCAGTCCACGCCCGGCGCGCACCACTGCGGCTCCATCACGATGAGCGTGACCACGCCCACCGCCCCCAGTACCAGGGGCGGCACGATCAACTTCCAGCTCAGGCCGGCAAAAAAAATCACGAACAGGCCTGAGGCCAGCACCAGCAGGGCGGTACCCAGATCGGGCTGTTTCAGGATCAGCCCCACGGGCACGGCCAACAGGGCCCCCGCGACCAGAAATTCCCGTTTGCCCAGCCGCCCCTCGCGGCGCTGAAACCACCACGCCAGCATCAGCGGCATGGCGATCTTCATCAGCTCGCTGGGCTGGATGGCGATGACGCCCAGATCCAGCCACCGCTGCGCGCCTTTGCGCGTCAAGCCGAACAGTTCCACGGCGATCAGCAGGACGACCCCTGCCACATAGGCCGGCACGGCCAGCGCCTGCAGCCGCTGGGCCGGAATCTGCGACACCACCAGCATGACGCCCGCGGCGATCAACAGGTTGCGCAGATGGTCCAGATAGCGCCCCGGAATGTCGTACGCCACGGAGTACATGACCACCTGCCCGATCGCGGCCAGCAGCGCCACCGCGAGCAGAAACTGCCCGTCGAAGCCACGCACCAGCGGGGCAATGCGGCTGAGCACAGGGGGTTTTTCGATGACAACGGCCATGGACGCTGGATTATCCTGCGCGCCATGGACGCCGCCTCCTCGCCCTCGGCCTCGCCGGCCCTGCCGCCCGCCACACACGTGCTGTACCTGCACGGCTTTCGCTCCAGTCCACGCTCGTACAAGGCGCAGCGGCTGGCGGCGCACCTGGCCGCGCACTGCCCGCAGGTGCACTGGGCCTGCCCGCAACTGCCGGCCAGCCCGGCCGCCGCCTGGGCCCAGATCGAGGCCGCCGTGGCCGGCTGGCCGGCGCACACCGCCGCCGTGGTCGGCTCCTCGCTCGGGGGCTTTTACGCCACGCGGCTGGCGGCACACCGGGGTTGGCGCGCCGTGCTGATCAACCCCGCCGTCGATCCGGCGCGGGATCTTGCCCGCCACATCGGCGAGCACCCGGCGTGGCACGACCCGGCCGAGCGCATCTTCTTCCGCCCGGAGTACGTCGACGAACTGCGCCAGCTCGCCACCGGCGCGCTGCCGCACCCGCAGCGCGTGCTGCTGATCGCCGCCACCGGCGACGAGGTGCTCGACTGGCGTGAGATGGTGGCGCGCTACCCCGGCAGCCGGCACCACATCGTGCCCGGCAGCGACCATGCGCTGAGCGACTTCGACGCCCACCTGCCGGTGCTGCTGGCGCATCTGGGGCTAGACTGAAACATGGCCAAGGACCGCACGCTCTACCTCTGCCGCGCCTGCGGTGGCAGCACGCCGCGCTGGCACGGGCGCTGCCCGCACTGCGGGGCGTGGAACGCCCTCGAAGAGACCATCCCGGCGCCCGAGCCGGCCGCTGGGGCGCGCGGCCGCATGAGCGCCCTGCGGCAGGGGCTGGCGGCGCAGGGGACGCTGGCGCGGCTGGCCGACATCGAGGCCGCCGACGTCGCGCGCACGCCCACGGGGCTGACGGAGCTGGACCGGGTGCTGGGCGGCGGAGTGGTGCCGGGGGCGGTGGTGCTGATCGGCGGCGATCCGGGCATCGGCAAGTCCACCCTGCTGCTGCAGGCGCTGGACGCGCTGCAACGCGCCGGGCTGCCGACGCTCTACGTCACCGGCGAGGAAAGCGGCGCGCAGGTGGCGCTGCGCGCGCGCCGGCTGGGTCTGGCGGACAGCCAGGTGCCGGTGCTGGCCGAGATCCGGCTGGAGGCGATCCTGGCCACGCTGCAGCAGCAGCGCCCGGCGGTGGCGGTGATCGACTCGATCCAGACCGTCTATACCGAGCAGCTGACCTCCGCTCCCGGCTCAGTGGCGCAGGTGCGCGAATGCGCCGCGCTGCTGACGCGCGCCGCCAAGGACAGCGGCGCGACGCTCGTGCTGGTCGGCCACGTCACCAAGGACGGGGCACTCGCCGGCCCGCGCGTGTTGGAGCACATGGTGGACACGGTGCTGTATTTCGAGGGTGACGCGCACAGCAGCTTTCGCCTCGTGCGCGCAATCAAGAATCGCTTTGGCGCCGTCAGCGAGCTGGGCGTGTTTGCGATGACCGAACGGGGCTTGAAGGGCGTGGGCAACCCGAGCGCGCTGTTCCTAAGCCAGCACCGCGAGCCGGTGCCAGGCAGCTGCGTGCTGGCGACGCTGGAAGGCACGCGCCCGCTGCTGGTGGAGGTGCAGGCGCTGGTGGACGCCGGCGGCCCCGCGCCGCGGCGCCTGAGCGTCGGGCTGGAGCGCGATCGGCTGGCGATGCTGCTGGCGGTGCTGCACCGCCACGCCGGCATCGCCACCGGCGACCAGGACGTGTTCGTCAACGCGGTGGGCGGCGTGCGCATTGCCGAGCCGGCCGCCGACTTGGCGGTGCTGCTGGCGGTCACCAGCAGCCTGCGCGGGCGCGCGCTGCCGCGCGGCTTCGTCGCCTTCGGCGAGGTGGGCCTGGCCGGCGAGGTGCGCCCGGCGCAGCGCGGGCAAGAGCGGCTTAAGGAAGCCGCCAAGCTCGGCATGGCGGTGGCGGTGGTGCCCAAGGCCAACCAGCCGCGCAAGCCCGACGCGGCGTTCCAGCGCGCCACTGAGGGCCTCACGCTGCACGGCGTCGAACGCGTCGAGGAGGCGCTGGAGGCGGTGCGGGGGTTGGGGTAGGAGCGCACCCGCATCGGCGACGCGCAGGGCAGCCCGCAGCCCAGCGCCCGCTCTGGCACGGCGGCGTGGAGTTGGGCACGTGGCGTCTGGCGCACGATGCTGGGCTGACGCCGACGCGGCGTGCGCGGCGGCTTGGGGCACGCTACACTTGTGGCCCTTGACCTCCAAGTCGGCCGCTATGGTCGGCGTGGGTTCCCTTACCCCACTCACCAAAAAGGATCGTCCATGGTCTTTATCGCCACGGCGCCGTCGTCGCGCCCATCCCATCTCCTACGCCCAGAACAGCTGCCGCGTGTGCTGGCGGTGCTCGCACTGCTGCATGTGCTCGTCATCATCGCGAGCAACGTGCTGGTGCAATGGCCGTTCGAGATCGGCGGCGTGCACACCACCTGGGGCGCGTTCACGTTCCCGCTCGTGTTCGTGCTGACCGACCTGACGGTGCGGTTGCTCGGGCCAGAGGTGGCGCGCCGCGTCGTCGCCCGGGTGATGGTGCCGGCGCTGGCGGCCTCCTACGCCGTGTCGGTGCTGTTCGTCGACGGGCGCTTCGCCGGCTGGGCAGGACTGGCCACGTTCAACGAATTCGTGGCCCGCATTGCGCTGGCCAGCTTTGCCGCCTACGTGGTCGGTCAACTGACCGACATCGCGGTGTTCGCCCGGCTGCGCCGGCTGCGCGCATGGTGGGTGGCACCGGCCGCCTCCACCATCATCGGCAGCCTGATCGACACCTTCGTGTTCTTCGCCGCGGCGTTCTGGCGCAGCCCAGACGCCTTCATGGCCGAGCACTGGGTCGAGATCGCCGCGGTGGACTACGCCACCAAGCTCGCCTTCAGCCTGCTGGCGCTGCTGCCGCTGTACGGCGCAGCGCTGCGCGCGCTGCTGCGCCGGCTGCCCACCGTGCCGCTGGCACAGGCAGCCTAAGGCATGCGGCGGGCCGGCATCCGGTCCGCGCCGGCGGTCGTGTCGTTACACTAGGCGCTACCCCTGCAACCCGCGGCGGGCGCCGGGCGCCCGCCATCTACGCGCGCGAGACCGTCCACCTTGTTCGCCCTGTTCGACGACGCCGGCAAGCTGCACGCCAGCCGCATCCTGTCCGGTACCGACGCCTCGGTCCAGCTCGAGCTCGACTCGGGCCGCCGACTCAAGGTCAAGGCGGCCCACGTGCTGCTGACGTTCGAGCAGCCCGCGCCAGCCGCGCTGCTGGAGCGGGCTGCGGCGCTGGCGGCCGACATCGACCTCGACCTGGCGTGGGAGTTTGCACCGGAGGAGGAGTTCGGCTTCGCGGAACTGGCGGCGCTGTACTTCGACGATCCGCCCAGCGCCGTGCAGCAGGCGGCCACGCTGCTGAAGCTGCACGAGGCGCCGCACTACTTCCGCCGCGCCGGTAAGGGCGGGCGCTTTCGCAAAGCGCCCGCCGACGTGCTGCAGCAGGCGCTGGCCGCCATCGAGCGCAAGAAGGCCGTGCAGGCGCAGATCGACGCCTGGGCCGCCGAGCTGGTGGCCGGCCGCTGCCCCGACGCGGTGCGGGCGCAGCTCTACCGCATTCTGTTTCGCCCGGACAAAAACGCGCCGGAATACAAAGCCGTGGTGCACGCCGCGCGCGAGGCGCACCTGGCGCCGCTGGCGCTGCTACAGCGCGCCGGGGCCATCACCAGCGCCTACCAGTTCCACTGGCAGCGTTTTTTGTTCGAGCACTTCCCGCGCGGCACCGGATTTGCGGAACTGTCGGTGCCGCCGCTGCCCGAGGACCTGCCGCTGGCCGACGGGGTGGCGGCGTTTTCGATCGACGACTCCAGTACGACCGAGATCGACGATGCGCTGAGCGTGCGGGGCCTGGGCAGCGGCATGGTGACGCTGGGCATCCACATCGCCGCGCCAGCGCTGGCCATCGCGCCGGACAGCGCGCTGGACGCCGTGGCGCGCCAGCGCCTGTCCACCGTCTACATGCCGGGGCACAAGATCACCATGCTGCCCGATGCGGTGGTGCAGGCCTACACGCTGCGGGAGGGCGCGCCGCGGCCGGCGGTGTCGCTGTACCTGACGATCGACGAGGGCACGCTCGAGATCCGCGGTGCGACGACGCGGCTGGAGCGCGTGCCGATCGCGCACAACCTGCGCCACGACAGGCTCGACACCGTGGTGACCGCCGCGTGGCTGGAGGATCCTGCGTGCGCGCCCGCGGCACCGCCGGAAGTGGCGGCGCTGCAGCCGCAATTGGCCTTCCTGTGGCGGCTGGCGCAGGCCTGCAAGGCGCGGCGCGAGGCGGTGCGCGGCCGCCCCGAGACCTTCACCCGTCCGGACTACACCTTCAAGCTGGAGGGCGTGACGGGCCCGGAGCCGACCGGCGAGGAAACGGTGGTCATCGGCACGCGCGCGCGCGGTGCGCCGCTGGATCTGATGGTGGCCGAGGCGATGATCCTGGCCAACAGCCACTGGGGCCAGTGGCTGGCGAGCCTGGGCGTGCCCGGCATCTACCGCAGCCAGGCGAGCCTGGCTCCCGGCGTCAAGGTGCGCATGGGCACCAAGGCGCTGCCGCACGCTGGCATCGGCGTGCCGTGCTACGCGTGGAGCACCTCGCCGCTGCGGCGCTACACGGACCTGGTCAACCAGTGGCAGATCGTGGCGTGCGCGCGCCATGGCACTGCCGCCGCGCTGGCCGCCCCGTTCAAGCCCAAGGACACGGCGCTGCTGGCCATCATCAGCGCGTTCGATGCCGCTTACACCGCCTACGGCCAGTTCCAGAGCACGATGGAGCGCTACTGGACGCTGCGCCACCTGCGCCAGCAGGGCATCACCGAGCTGGAGGCAGCCTACCTGAAGGACAACCTGCTGCGCGCCGAGACGCTGCCGCTGGTGCTGGCAGCGCTGGGCACCGATGGGCTGCAGCGCGGTGAGCGCGTGCGTGTGCGGCTGGGCACCGTCGACGAGGTAACGCTGGAGGTGACCGGCACGGTGATCGAGAAACTGGGTACCGTCGAGGCCGTCGCCGAATCCGGGGACACGCTGGAAGGCGAGGCCGAGGAACCGCTGGCCGCGCCGCTGGCGATCGCTATGGCCGTGGACGACGCCGACGACGGCGCTTCACCGGCGGCTCCAGCCGCGTAGCGCAGGCTGGGAGGGAGCCGCCGATGGTCCTGCCCCGCACCCTCGCATCGCTGTCCGCACGCTTTCGCGCCGACCCGCTGCCGTGGGCGCTGGCGGTTTCGGTGGCGGTGCATGCCGCGGTGCTGACGGTGCGCTTCGTGCCGCCGCTGCGGCCGGAGCGGGTGCTGCAGGACACCCCGCTGGAGGTCATCCTGGTCAACGCGCGGGGGGAGCAGGCCCCCGAACGACCCCAGGCCATCGCCCAGGCGAATCTGGCCGGTGGTGGGGGCGCCGACCGAGGGCGGGCCACCTCGCCGCTGCCGCCGGCCATGTTGATGCGCGCCGGCGACGCCCTGGACGATGAGGAGCAGCGTATCGAGGCCATGAAGGAGCGGCAAAGCCGGCTGCTGGCCCAACTGCGCCAGGAGATCGCCCGGCTGAGCGCCCTCCAGCCCGCCGACGCAAGCGACGCCCAGGCGCGCGAGCAGCGCCGTCAGGCCCTGGTGAAGACGCTGGCCGAAATCGAAAAACGCATCAACGAGGAAAACGCCCGCCCGCGCAAGCGCTACATCAGCCCCGCCACGCGCGAGGAAGTCTACGCGCTGTACTATGACGAACTGCGACGGCGCATCGAGGACCGGGGCACGGCGCAGTTTCCGGAACAGGGCGGGCGCAAGTTGTACGGCGAGCTGGCCATGGTCATCACGGTCAACCACGACGGCCGCGTGCTCGACACCGAGGTCGTGCAGAGCTCGGGCATCCCCTACCTGGACAGCCGCGCACAAGCCATCGTGCGCAGCCTGCAGTTCGCGCGCTTCAACCAGGCGATGCGCCAACGCGCCGACCAGATCGTGGTGGTGTCGCGCTTTCGCTTCACGCGCGACGCCGGCCTGCAAACCCAGATGAGCGGCACCCGTTGAGCCCCTCGCCCCACTCGACCGCATTCAGGTACAGCTCCAAGATGCGGCGCTTGTCCA
>NZ_DAISXZ010000015.1:0-34286 GCF_036825565.1 Tepidimonas sp.
CCCCCGCGCCGCCCCCGCCCGGCGCCCCGCGCAGCGGCTGGCGCGTGCTGGTGGCCGAGGACCACCCCGTCAACCGCAAATTCATCGGCCTGCTGCTGGACAAGCTGGGCCACCAGGTCGCCTTCGCCGAAGACGGCCGGCAAGCGGTTGCCCGGGCCGCCGAAGGCGACTACGACATCGTGCTGATGGACGTGCACATGCCCGAGATGGACGGGCTGGAGGCCACCCAAGGCATCCGGGCGCTACCGGGACCACGCGGGCGCGTGCCGATTGTGGCCCTGACCGCCGACATCGTGGACGACGCCGAGCAACGGGCGCAGGCCGCGGGGATGAATGCCTTTCTTGCCAAACCGGTGCAACGCGCCCAGCTCGAAGCGGTGATGGCCCGCTGCATCGCAGCGCACGCCGAACTCACCAGCCCCGCCCCAGGTGCAGCGGCAGGTACACCGCCATCCCCGTGACGATGGTGCCCAGCACCCCGCCGCGCCAGAAAAACCACGCGCCCCCCGCCACGGCGGCATACAGCCGCGCATCCTGCCAGGTGTGGATGAGCTGACCCTGCTGCATCACCACCTCGGGCACCACGACGGCCGCCAGCGCGGCAATCGGCGCGTACTGCAGGCCGCGCTCGGCCCAGTGCGGCAACTGCCATGGCCGATCGGACAAAAAGAAAAAACCGCGCGTGATGACCGTCACCGCGGCCAACGCGACAAAGGTCAACAGCGTCCAGGGGTTCAGCTCAGCCATGCGGACGGTGGGGGGGAATGGGCGCGCCGCGCAGCCAGCGCGGACCGTGCGCCTCGGCGATCAGGCACACGACGACCGCGGCGGCGATCGCCACCACGATGTTGAGCTTGAGCGGCAGCGCCCAGGCCGCCACCGCGGCCGACCCGGCCACGGCGGCCGACAGCACGCGCAAACGGGACGTGGCCAGCGAGCAGCCCACCCCCAGCAGCGCCAGAATGCCCGCAAAGCCCAGCCCCCACTCGGTCGGGATGGCATGGGCCAGCACGATGCCGATCACGCTCGCCGTCATCCAAAACAGGTAATTGACGCCGCAGCTCCCGGCTAGGTAGGCCTCCTGATCCAGCCGATCCTCGTCGGTGCGCCCCGGGTGCGGAAAGCGCCGGGCGAAGAAGACGTAGCTCAAATCCCCCGTCAGGTAGCCGGTCAACAGCCGCTGTCCGCGCGGCAAGTGGGCCACGTACGCGCGCAGGTGGATGGAGAACACGACGAAGCGCAAATTGACGCAGAAGGCCGCCGCCAGGATCACCCACAGCGGCGCCCCGGCGGTGATCAGCGGCACCGCCGTGAGCTGGGCGCTGCCCGCGTAAACGAGCAGCGTCATCCACAGCGCCTCCAGCGGCGTTAAGCCGGACTTCACCATCGCCACCCCGGTCATCAGCCCCCAGGCCCCGATGCCGGTGGCCACGCTGACCAGCTCGCGCGCGCCCGCGGCAAAGGTGGGCCGGCGCCACAACACCGGGTTCAAAAACGACGCGCGCCAGAATGCGGTGGACGCCGCGGCGCTCATCCCACCGCCCCCAGACGCACCCCTGGCGGCAGCGCCGTGCCGCGCAAAAAGTCCCCGGCGGCCAGGCGCTTGCCACCGGCGCGCTGCACCTCGGTCAGCACCAGCGCGCCTTGGCCGGTTTGCACACGAATGCCCGCCGCGTCCGCCGCCAGCACCGTGCCCGGCACGGCCGATGGCGCCACCGCGGGATCGGCTCGGGCACCCCAAACTTTGAGCATGGCGCCGTCCAGCGTGGTGGCCGCCCCCGGCACGGGGTCGAATGCGCGCACACGCCGCTCGAGCAGCGCGGCGGGCGCCGACCAGTCCAGCAGTGCCTCGGCCTTGTCGATCTTGTGAGCGTAGGTCACACCCTCGTCCGGCTGTGGGCGCCGGGGCAGCGGCGCCGCCTCGGCCGCCCGCAGGGCCTGCACCACCAGGCGCGCGCCCAGGTCGGCCAGACGGTCGTGTAGCGATCCGGCCGTCTCCGCCGGGCGGATCGGCACGGCCTCCATCGCCACGATGTCACCCGTGTCCAGCCCCTCGTCCATCTGCATGATGGTGATGCCCGTCTGTGGGTCGCCGGCCTCGATGGCGCGCTGGATGGGTGCGGCCCCGCGCCAGCGCGGCAACAGCGAGGCGTGGATATTGAGGCAGCCCAGCCGCGGCAGCTCCAACACCCAGCGCGGCAGGATCAGCCCATAGGCCGCCACGACCAGCACGTCGGGCTGGGCGGCCTGCAGCGCGGCGCGGGCAGCCGCCGCGTCCTCGGCCCAGCGACCGTCCAGCCGCAAGCCGCGCGGCTGCGCGACCGTCCAGCCGTGCGTCTGAGCCAACGCCTTCACCGGCGAGGGCTGCACCTTCATGCCGCGGCCGGCCGGCCGGTCGGGCTGGGTCAGCACCAACACGACGGAAAACCCCGCCTGCGCAATTGCCTGCAGGGCCGTGGCGGCAAACACCGGCGTACCGGCAAAGGCCACCCGCAGCGCAGGGGCGGCCCCGGCCGCCGCGGTCAAAGCCGCGCCTCCGTCGGCTCGGCGTGCAAGCGGTTGCGCGGCCGGCCCTCGGCCGCGGCGCGCGCGGCCTCCCGCTCGGCTTTGACGAGTTTCATCTTGATGCGCTCCCGCTTGAGCGGCGAGAGGTACTCGACGAACACCTTACCCATCAGGTGGTCCATCTCGTGCTGGATGCACACCGCCAACAGCCCTTCGGCCTCGATGACACGGCCCGCACCGTGCTCGTCCAGCGCGCGCACGCGCACCGCCACCGAGCGCTCGACACCGTCGTAGATGCCGGGCACCGACAGGCACCCCTCCTCGCCCTTGCGCTTCTCGTCGCTGGCCCACTCGATCTCGGGGTTGATCAGCACCAGCGGTTGATCCCGGTTTTCGCTCACGTCGATGACGATGATGCGCTCGTGGATGTCGACCTGCGTGGCGGCCAGGCCGATGCCATTGGCGGCGTACATGGTGGCAAACATGCGCGGGATGATCGCGCGCACGCGATCGTCCACGACCGCGACCGGTTTGGCCACCTTGTGCAGGCGCGGATCGGGGTAGCGCAGGATGGGCAGGAGTTCGGTGGAGGCGTTCATAGGCGAATATCGGTATTTTCGCCACTTTTGGCGGGACCTGCCAGCACGGCGCGGGGTATGGCATTGCCAGAAGTGGGGGCAGACCGCACAATGGCAAGGGAGGAATCGCCACCCATGACCACTCCGCGCCAACGCACCGCACCGCTTTCGTCCGCTCTGGTGCCTTCCACCCGTGGCGGCATCGGCACAGCCTTGTCGCGCTGGGTCGTGAGCGCGCTGGCGGGCGGTATGGCTTGTGTCACCGCGGCCGCACCGCCCTACCCCGTGACCCCGCAGCAGCGCGGCACCGCCGAGCAGGTGGCCCAAACGGGCGTGCCTTTGTCGGAACTGGCCCCGAATGCGCCCGAGCGCTACACCGTGCGACGCGGCGATACCTTGTGGGGCATTTCGGCACTGTATCTGCAGCGCCCCTGGCGCTGGCCGGAGCTGTGGGGCATGAACCTGCAGCAGATTCGCAACCCCCACCTGATTTACCCCGGGCAGGTGCTGGTACTCACGCGCGTTGGCGACCGCGCCGTGTTGCAGCTCGCCGCGGACACGCCCCCCACGGTCAAACTCTCGCCGCGCGTGCGCGCCGAGCGGTTGCGCGACGAGGGTATTCCGCCGCTGCCCCCGGGGGCGATCGAACCCTTCCTGGCCGACGTCGATATCGTCGATGCCGATACCCACGAGCGCGCACCGCGCATCGTCGCCGGCCCGGAAACACGGGTGCTGCTGGCCCGCGGCGACCGCGCCTACGCCCGCGGCCAGTATGGCCCGAGCGACGCCCTCACGGGCGACGCGCTGGAAGCGCAAGCGGACCGGCCCCGCGTGCTGTCGATCTACCGCAATGCCGTCGCGTTGCGCGACCCGGAGAGCGGCGAGATACTGGGCTACGAAGCCCACGCCGTCGGCCGTGCCGAGTTGGTGCGCAGCGAACGCGAAGGAGAGGGGCCCGACGGGCAGCCGACCCTCGTGCCAGCGACCGTTCAGATCGTGCAGGCGCGCGAGGAAGTCCGCATCGGCGACCGGCTGCTGCCCCAGTCCGGGCGCGAGATGCGCTTGTACATCCCCCACGCCCCCGGGGCCCCGATCCGCGGGCAGATCGTCAAGGTACATGGCGATGCCGTGCGCTACGCGGGGCAGAACCAGATCGTTGTGCTCAACCGCGGGCGCGCCGATGGGCTAGAAGCGGGCCATGTGCTCGCCGTGCTGAAGGACCGCACCCGGCTGACCGACAAGACCGACGCGGCGCGACCGGACCTCCTGCTGCCCGGGGAGCGCAACGGGCTGATGATGGTGTTTCGCACTTTCGAGCGTGTGTCGTACGCCCTGATTCTGCAAATCACCGACGGCGTCAAGAGCGGGGATCGCTTCGTCAACCCCTGACGCGCGGCAGGCAGGGAGACCGGGACGGATGGCACCCGACGACTGGGTCGAGTGGTTGCGGCTGATCGCCACGCCAGGGGTGGGCTCGGCGACGGCGCGCCGGCTGCTGGCGGTGTTTGGCCCGCCGGCAGCCGTGTTGGCCCAACGCCACGGGGCCTTGGCCGAGGCGGTGGGGCCCACGGTGGCCAGCCGCCTGCAGGCCGAGCCACCGGAATGGCCGGCGCTGCTCGCCCGCACCCAAGCCTGGCTGGCGCAGCCGGACCACCATCTGATCGCCCTGGGCGATGCGGCCTACCCCGCAAGCCTGCTGACCACCCCGGACCCGCCCCCGCTGCTGCATGTGGTCGGTGACCCCGCGGCCCTGAGCGCGCCACGGGCCCTGGCCGTGGTCGGCAGCCGCAACCCCACCCCGCAAGGCGCCGACAACGCGCGCGCCTTTGCCCGTGCGCTGGCGGCGGAGGGCGTGTGCATCGTGTCGGGGCTGGCCGCCGGCATCGACGCCGCCGCGCACGAGGGCGCCCTGGCCGCTGGCGGCCGGACCGTGGCGGTGGTCGGCACGGGGGTGGACCGCGTCTATCCGGCGCGCCACCGGGCGCTGGCGCACCAGATCGCGGCGGCGGGCTGCCTCGTCAGCGAACACCCCTTGGGCACGCCGCCGCTGGCGCCGCATTTTCCGCGCCGCAACCGCATCATCGCCGGCCTGACGCAGGGCACGCTGGTGGTGGAAGCCTCGCTCGGATCGGGGTCGCTCATCACGGCGGAGCTGGCCACCCAGATGGGGCGGGAGGTCTTCGCCATCCCCGGCTCCATCCACGCGCCGCAGTCGCGGGGCTGCCACGCCCTCATCCGGCAGGGAGCCAAGCTGGTGGAGACCGCCGAGCACATCCACGAAGAGCTGCGCGCGGTCTGGGGCCTGGCTGCCGGCACCCCGGCCCCTGCCAGTGGCGCGACACCGTCGCCCGCCGACGACCCGGTACTGGCCGCCCTGGGCCACGACCCCACGCCGTTCGACCTGCTGCAAGCGCGCTGCGGCTGGGACACGGCCCGCCTGCAGGCCCACCTGCTGACGCTGGAGCTGGACGGACACGTGCAGCGCCTGCCCGGCGGCCTGCTGCAGCGCGTGGTGCGGACCTAGGGGCAGCGGGCCTCAGACCACGGCGCCGGCGTTCGGGTCGTCGCCTTCGCCCGCTTTCTTGGGCGCCTTGACCAGATCCTCGCGCCGGATGCCCAGCCACATGGCGATGCCCGCCGCCACGAACACCGACGAGTAGATCCCGAACAGGATGCCGATGGTCAGCGCCAGCGCAAAGTAATGCAGCGTCGGGCCGCCAAACAGCAGCATCGACAGCACCATCGCCTCGGTCGAACCGTGGGTGATGATGGTGCGGCTCATGGTCGAGGTGATCGCATGGTCGATGACCTCGCGCACCGTCATCTTGCGCTGGCGGCGGAAGGTCTCGCGGATGCGGTCGAAGATGACCACCGACTCGTTGACCGAGTAGCCCAGCACCGCCAGCACCGCCGCCAACACCGCCAGCGAGAACTCCCACTGGAAGAAGGCGAAAAAGCCCAGGATGATGACGACGTCGTGCAGGTTGGCGATGATGGCGGCAACCGCGTACTTCCACTCGAAGCGCACGGCCAGATAAGCCATGATACCGCCGATGACAAAGGCCAGCGCGAGCAGCCCGTTGCTGACCAGCTCGCGGCCGACCTGGGGCCCGACGAACTCGGTGCGGCGCAGCTCCACCGCCGGGTCCTGGGCGCGCAGGGCCGCCAACAGTTGCTCGGTCTGCTGGCCGGAGTTCAGGCCCTCGCGCAGCGGCAGACGCATCATCACGTCGCGCGAGCTGCCAAAGTTCTGCACCGGCACATCGGCATAGCCCAGCCCCGCCACGACCGCCCGCACCTGGCCCAGGTCGGCCGGCTGCGCGTAGGACACCTCGACCACCGTGCCGCCGGTGAACTCGACCGACAGGTGCAGGCCGCGCGTGACCAGAAAGAACACCGCCGCCAAAAAGGTGACGAAGGACACCATGTTCAGCACCAACATGTGGCGCGTGAACGGGATGTCCTTGCGGATCCGAAACAGTTCCATCGTCGCTCTCCCGGCGGATCAGTCAGCCTTGGCGGCGCCCGAAGGCGCGACGCGAATGCCAATCGAGACGGCGCGCAGCTTCTTCTGGCGCCCGTACCACAGATTGACCAGCCCGCGCGAGAAGAACACGGCCGAGAACATGCTGGTCAAGATGCCGATGCAGTGCACGACGGCAAAACCGCGCACCGGACCCGAGCCGAACGTCAACAGCGCCAGCCCCGCCAGCAGCGACGTGATGTTGGAGTCCAGAATCGTGTCCCAGGCGTGCTCATACCCCTTGTGAATCGCCGTCTGCGGCGCGGAGCCGTTGCGCAGCTCCTCACGCACCCGCTCGTTGATGAGCACGTTGGCATCGATCGCCATGCCTAGTGTCAGCGCGATGGCGGCGATGCCGGGCAGCGTCAGCGTCGCCTGCAGCATGGACAGCACCGCCACCAGCAGCATCAGGTTAACCGCCAGCGCGAGGCTAGAGAACACCCCGAACAGCCGGTAGTAGACGCACATGAAGGCGACCACCGCCGCAAAGCCCCAGACCACGCTGTTGAAGCCCATGCGGATGTTATCGGCGCCCAGACTCGGGCCGATGGTGCGCTCTTCGATGATCTCCATCGGCGCGGCCAGCGAGCCAGCGCGCAGCAGCAGCGCGGTGTCGTTGGCCTCCTGCGTCGTCATGCGACCGGAGATCTGCACGCGACCGCCGCCGATCTCGGTGCGGATGACGGGCGCCGTGATCACCTCGCCTTTGCCCTTTTCGAACAGCAGGATCGCCATGCGCTTGCCGACGTTCTCGCGCGTGACGTCTCGGAACACCCGCGCCCCCTTGCCGTCCAACGTCAGGTTGACCACCGGCTCCTGCGTCTGGCTATCGAAGCCCGCTTGCGCATCGGTCAGGTTCTCGCCGGTCAGGATCACCTCGCGCTTGACGATGACGGGCGCCCCGTTGCGGTCCAAATAGCGCTCGGCGCCGAACGGCACCGGCCCCGCGTTGCGCTCGGCGGCCAATCCTTCGGGGCTTTCGTCCACCATGCGGATTTCCAGCGTTGCTGTGCGGCCCAGGATGTCCTTGGCCTTGGCGGTGTCCTGCACGCCGGGCAACTGCACGACGATGCGGTCCAGCCCCTGCTGCTGGATCACCGGCTCGGCCACGCCCAGCTCGTTGATGCGGTTGTGCAGCGTCAAGATGTTCTGCTTGAGCGCCTGCTCCTGAATGCGACGCGCCGCCTCGGGCCGTAGGGTGAGCGCGAGCACCGTCTCGCCGCCCTCGTCGCGCTCGGCCAGCTGCACGTCCGGAAAGTCGCGTGCGATCAAGTCGCCGGCGGTACGTGCCGTCGCCGCGTCGCGCAGGCGCACCAGCACCGCCTGTCCCTCGCGGCGCACGCCACTGTGGCGGATGCCCTTGTCGCGCAGCGCGGTGCGCACGTCGGCGGCAATGCCCTCGACGCGCTTGTCCACCGCGCCGGCCATGTCCACTTGCAGCAGGAAGTGCACCCCCCCGCGCAGATCCAGACCCAGATACATGGGCTGCGCGCCCAGGCTCTGCAGCCACGCCGGGGTGCGCGGCAGCAGGTTGAGAGCCACCACATGCGTCGGATTGACCGGATCGGGGTTGAGGGCGCGCTCGATCGCGTCGCGGGCCTTGAGCTGCGCATCCGTCGAGGCAAAGCGCGCCTTGACGGTCTGCCCGTTGAACTGGATCGCCTCCGCCCCCAGGTTGGCCGCCGCAAGCGCCTGCTCGACGCGGCTGACGATGCCTTCGTCCAGCCGGTGCGCGGCGCGCGCCGACGTCACCTGCACGGCCGGCGCCTCGCCAAAGAAGTTGGGCAGGGTGTACAGGGTGGCGACGATGAGCACGACCACCAGGGTCGCGTACTTCCACCAGGAGTATCGGTTCATGGACGAACGCCTTGCGGCGCACGCGGCGCCGCGAATGGGCTCGGGGCCGGTGGCGCCGGCCGCGGCTTATTTGAGGGTGCCCTTGGGCAGCACCTGCACGACGGCGGTGCGCTGCAGTTGCACTTCGACCCCGTCGGCCAGCTCAATGCCGATGGTGGACTCGCCCAGCTTGGAGACCTTGCCCAGCAGACCGCCGGCGGTGACGACTTCGTCCCCCTTGGCCAGGGCATCGATCATGGCCTTGTGCTCCTTCTGGCGCTTCATCTGCGGCCGGATCATGACGAAGTACAGCACCACGAACATAAGCACCAGCGGCAGCAGGCTCATGAGCGTGGAGGTGGTGTCGCCGCCCGCAGCGGCCTGGGCGTAGGCATTGGAGATGAACACGTCGGATTCCTCTGGCGTGCAAAGGGTTGGGGAATCGGGGCCGGCCCGCGCCGGCAAGCGCCTGCGGGCCACTCATGATGGCAAGCGTTCATTGTAGCCCGCGGCCTGCGCAGCGCGGGGCTGCGGGGTCGGGGGCGGGCGTCAGTCCGGGTGCGCCTGCGCGATCACCGGCTCCGGGCGCACACGCACCCCCCACAACACCCCGGCCACCAACGCACCGATGCCCAGCAACGACAGGGGCGCCGGCCACTCCCCCCGCCACAGGTAGGCGTACAACAGGGCGGCCAGCGTCTCGAACACGATGAGTTGCCCCGCCAGCGCCGTCGGCAGCCGCTGGCTGGCCGCATTCCAACACAGCGTGCCCAGCCACGACGCCAGCAAACCGACCGACACCATCAGGCCGACGAACACCGCCGGCCGCGGCCCGAACGGCATGGCGAACGGATCGCCCCGCACCGCGTCCAGCCCCCAGACCAGTGCGTAGCCGATGGCCGCCAGCGGCAGGGTGGCCAGCCCCTGCGCGGTGGACCAGGCGCGCGGGCTGCGGTCCGGGTGCGCGCGCAGCCAATCGGCGTTGTGCAGGGGGTACCACGTCCAGCAGGCCACCGCCCCCACGGCCAGCAGCGCGCCCAGCGCGTAGGCACCCACGTCGCGCGTGGGATCGGCCAGCACGACCTGCAGCTCGGTGCGGTTGACCAGCGCAATGCCCAGCGCGATCAGGGCCAGGGCGGGCCATAGACGCCGCCACGGCAGCCGCCCGTCGCGCACCGCGTTGCGGCGGTTGGCCACGATGGCAATGACCACCGGCAGGGTGCCGATGATGACCGTGGACAAGGGCCCGCCGGTGCGCTGGATGGAGCTGGCCAGCAGCAGGTAGTACAGCAGATTGCCCACGAAGGCCAGCTTGAGCGAGTGCCGCCAGTCGGCGCGGCTCAGGCTGCGCAACTCGCGGCGGTCGAACCACGCCAGGGGCAGGCAAATCAGCCCGAACGCCAGGTAACGCGCCACCGACTGCAGCGCCGCCGGATACTCGGGCAGCATCAACGGCGCGACGAATACCAGCCCCCACAGGGCCCCGGCAGCCAGCGCCCACGCGACGCCGCCGCCGATCCCGCCCGCCGTTGCTGCCCCACCGTCTGCACTGCCCGCTGCGGCCATCGCCACTCCCTTGCCTGCACGAAAAACCGCGCAGTGTACGCCGGCCAGCCCACCGGCGGCAGCGCGCTGCGTCGGGGCGGTGACAGCGCGGCCCGCTCACCGGGCAGGCGCGCGGTCGGGTGGCGCGCCTGCCCAGCCGGTCAGGCGACGCGCGCGGCCGACGTCGGCGCGGCGGCGGCGTCGCCCGCGCGCCAGCGCCGCAGCAGGTCGTCCCACAGCGGGCGGGCTGCCCGCAGGTTGCGTTCCTTGACGTGGCCAAAGCCCTTGACCCGCGCCGGCCAGCGGGCGATCTCCAGCGCCAGCGGCAACCGGTCTGCCCGCAGGTCGCGCAACACCTCCTCGACCGCGGCCTCGTACTCGCGGATCAAGGCCCGCTCGGTGCGCCGCTCCTCCGTGTGGCCGAAGGGGTCGAAGGCGGTGCCGCGCAGCCCCTTGAGCCGGGCCAACACACGGAACGCCCCCATCACCCAGGGGCCATATTCGCGCTTGACGAGTTCGCCCTTGTCGTTGCGCCGGGCCAGCAGCGGCGGCGCCAGATGAAAGCGCAGCGTGAAGTCGCCGTCGAACTGCTCGCGCAGACGCTGCAGGAAAGCGCCGTCGGTGTACAGGCGCGCCACCTCGTACTCGTCCTTGTAGGCCATCAGCTGCGCCAGATGCCGGGCCACCGCCTCGGTCAGCGCGGTCGAGCCCGTGCCCAGCGCCGCCTCGGCCGCCTGCACACGGCGCACCAGCGACTCGTAGCGCTGCGCGTAGGCCGCGTTCTGGTAGGCCGTCAAGTGCTCCACCCGCACGCGGATCACATGCTCCAGCGTGGGCCGCGGCCGCAGCTCGACCACCTGCGCCGGCTGCAGCCAGCGCTTGACGGCCCCCTCGTCGTGCGCGGCGCGCCGTCCCCATTCGAAGGCCGCCTTGTTGGCCCCCACCGCCACACCGTTGAGCTCGATGGCGCGCTCCAGCGACTCGCGCCGCAGCGGTATCCACCCCTTCTGCCACGCATAGCCCAGCACCATCGGGTTGACGTAGAGCGTGTCGCCCAGCACCTTGAGCGCCAGCGCCTCGGCATCGAACATCCCCACGCCCACGCCGCCTGCGGCCTCGGTGATGGCGGCGACACAGCGCGCCGACGGGTTTTGCCAAGCCCCGTCCTTGACGAAGGCCGCGGTCGGGGTGGCCTGCGCGTTCAGGGCGACGTGGGTGCGGCCTTCGCGCACGCGCGCCAGCGTCTCCGGGCTGGCCGCGACGATCGGGTCACAGGCCAGGATCAAGTCGGCGGCGGCGGTGCCCACGCGCGTGGTCAGAATGTCGTCTTGGCGCGCACCGATGAGCACGTGGCTCCAGGTCGCGCCGCCCTTTTGCGCCAGCCCGGCGGCGTCCTGGGTGACGATGCCCTTCCCCTCGATGTGCGCGGCCACGCCGAGCAACTGCCCGATGGTGATGACGCCCGTACCGCCCACCCCCGCCACGACGATGCCCCACGCCCCGGCGCCGGCCCGCAGCTCGGGCACGGACGGCTCGGGCAGCGGCGGCAGGTCCTCGAGGTCGGGCGCTGCGGCGTTACGGCCGGGCTTGCGCGGCGTGGCGCCTTCCACGGTCACGAAGCTGGGGCAAAACCCCTTGGTGCAGGAAAAATCTTTGTTGCACGTGCTCTGATTGATGGTGCGCTTGCGCCCGAATTCGGTCTCCAGCGGCTCCACGCTCAGGCAGTTGCTCTGCACCCCGCAGTCACCGCAGCCCTCGCACACGCGCTCGTTGATCACGGCACGCTTGTCCGGATCGGCCATCAGGCCGCGCTTGCGGCGGCGGCGCTTCTCGGTGGCGCAGGTCTGGTCATAAATGATGGCGGTCACGCCCGCGGTGTCGCGGCACTCGCGCTGCACCCGGTCCAGCTCGTCACGGTGCAGCACTGGCACATCGGCCGGCAGCGCCAGCGTCACGCCGCCCAGGGTAGTGTGCCGGGCATGGGCATACTTGGCCGGCTCGTCGGTGACGATGAAGAGCTTGCGCACCCCCTCGCTGCGCAGGCTGTGCACGATTTGCAGCACCGAGTGTCCCTCGGGCCGCTCGCCGACCGGCTGGCCGCCGGTCATCGCCACGGCATCGTTGTAGAGGATCTTGTAGGTGATGTTGACCCCCGCCGCGATGGACTGACGGATGGCCAGCAGCCCGCTGTGGAAGTAGGTGCCGTCGCCCAGGTTGGCAAAAATGTGCTTTTCCTTCGTGAACGGCTGCTGACCGACCCACGGCACACCCTCGCCCCCCATTTGGGTGAACGCGAGGGTGTTGCGGTCCATCCAGATCGACATGTAGTGGCAACCGATGCCCGCCATCGCGCGCGAGCCCTCCGGCACCCGGGTGGAGGTGTTATGCGGACAGCCGGAGCAGAACCAGGGCACGCGCTGGGCATCGGCGGTTTGCACCTGGATGGCCTGCAGCGACCGTTCGCGCGCCTCGATCACGGCCAACTGCGCCTGCACCCGTGCCGCAATGTCGCTGCCCTCGGGCAACAGGCCGCGCTTGGTCAGCCGCCGCGCCAGCGCTCGCGCGATGACGGCGGGCGTCAGGTCCGCATTGGCGCGCAGCAGCGTGTGCGCACTCGGATTCGGCACGGACCACTCGCCGCCGGAATGGTCGCCCTCGATCTCATCGAACTTGCCGAGTACGTCCGGCCGCACATCGGCGCGCCAGTTGTACAGCTCTTCCTTGAGCTGGTATTCGATGACTTGGCGCTTTTCCTCGACCACCAGGATCTCGCGCAGCCCCTCGGCAAAGGCGCGCGTCGTCTGCGCCTCCAACGGCCACACCACCGCCACCTTGTGCACGCGAATGCCGAGCTGCCGGCAGGTCGCGTCGTCCAGCCCCAGGTCTTGCAGCGCCTGGCGCAGGTCGTTGTAGGCCTTGCCGCTGGCGATGATGCCGTAGCGGTCGTGCGGCCCCTCGATGACGTTGTGGTTGAGCCGGTTGGCGCGCACGTAGGCGAGCGCGGCATACCACTTGTAGTCCATCAGCCGCGCCTCCTGCTCCAGCGGCGCGTCGGGCCAGCGGATGTGCACGCCACCCGGGGGCATCTCGAAGTCGTCCGGCAGCGCGATGCGCACGCGCTCGGGGTCGATCTCCACCGTGGCGCTGGACTCGACGATCTCCTGAATGGTCTTCATGCCGGTCCACACGCCGGCGTAGCGGCTCATCGCCCAGGCGTGCAGGCCCAGGTCCAGGATCTCCTGCACGCTCGCCGGAAAGAACACCGGCAACCCGCACGCCTTGAAGATGTGGTCGCTCTGGTGTGCGGCGGTGGAGCTTTTGGCCACGTGGTCGTCGCCGGCCACCGCGATCACGCCACCCCACGGCGTGGTGCCGGCCATGTTGGCGTGCTTGAAGACATCGCTGCAGCGGTCCACCCCCGGGCCCTTGCCATACCACAGGCCGAAGACGCCGTCGTACTTGGCGCTGCCGGGGGGCGCAAAGCCGAGCTGCTGCGTGCCCCAGACGGCGGTGGCGGCCAGTTCCTCGTTGACGCCGGGCTGGAACACGACGTGGTGGGCCTTCAAGTGCTCGCGCGCCTTCCACAGCGCCTGGTCGTAGCCGCCCAGAGGCGAGCCGCGGTAGCCGCTGATGAAGCCGGCCGTGTGCTTGCCGGCCAGCGCGTCGCGTTGCTGCTGCAGCATCGGCAGGCGCACCAACGCATGCACCCCGCTCATGAACGCGCGGCCGCGATCCAGGGCATATTTGTCGTCGAGCGAGACGGATTCCAGCGCGCGCCGGACGTGCTCGGGCAAGGGAGCGGTCATGGCAGAGAACTCCTTCGAGGCAAAACGGGCCGGTAAGCCCCCATGCGGACGTCGGGCCTGCCAACTGCGCCCGAGGTGGCCAGGCACCGGGATCACCGGCTGCCGCACCTGCCCATCGCGCCCGTCCGCGCATGGGTCGCAGTGTAGGGCCGGCGCGCGCGGACGGCACGGTTTCCCGCGCCGGCGCAGGGCCATTTGCGGGTAAACCCTGATCGCCGGCAACCACGCCGCTCGGAAGGCCCCGTGCGCGGTGCTACAGTGCGGCCACGCTCAAACCATCATGGACGTCGTCGCCCCTGCAGCCAGCACCGCCCCCACGCGCCACGGGCTGCGTGGGGTGGGTTGCGCTCTCATGACAGCGCTGGCGTATCTGATCGGCGGCTGGCTGGCCTTGCAACTGCGCATTCCGCCGGACTACGCCATCGTGGTGTTCTTCCCGGCCGGTGTGGCCGCCGGGGCCGCACTGGTCTGGGGCCGGTGGACGTGGCCCGGCATCCTGGCCGGCGCGCTGGCGGTGCAGATCTTGGCGCACGACAGCGTCGGCGCCGACTGGCGCCACTGGGCGATCGTGGTACCGGCGCTGGGCGCGACGGCTATGGCGGCGGTCTCGGCCTGGGCCATCCGGCGCTGGGTCGGCTACCCATCCACCCTCGACGAGCCGCGCCTGGTGCTGCGGCTGCTGTTCGTGGTGCTGCCCCTGGGCGCGCTGGTCAACGCCAGCGTGGCCGTGCCGACGCTGGTGGCCCGCAGCGTCATCGCCGCCACCGACGCCTGGGGACAATGGGGAAGTTGGTGGCTGGGCGATGCCTTGGGCGCGGTGCTGGTCGTGCCGCTGATGTGGGTAATTTTTGGCGAGACGCGCTCGACTTGGCAAGCGCGTCGCCGGGGCGTGGGCATACCGCTTGCGCTGGCGCTGCTGCTGGTCGGCGGCGTGGTGCGGTTGCTCGCCGATGCCCAGGCCCAGCAGCTGCGGCTGCGCGCCAAGCAAGTGGGCGAGCAGGCAGCGCAAACGCTGCAGCGCCGTCTGGACGCGCAAATCGATGCGCTGGAAGCCATGGGCCAACTGATGGCGCACGCGCCCACCATGGGCCAAGATGAGTTCGAGCGCTCGGCCGAGTTGTGGCTGCGCCGCTACCCCGGCACGCAAAACTTCACGTTCAATTGGCGAGTCTCGCGCGCGGACCGTCCGCACTACGAATGCTGCGACCCCGGCTGGCCGATCCTGGGGCGCGACGCCTTGGGCCGCCGCTTTCCGGCACCGGACGCCGACGAGCACATGGTGATCACGCGGCTGGCGCCGCTGGCCACCAACCTGGCCGCGCGTGGGCTGGACATCCTGACGTACGAACCGCTGCGGCGGGCCACCCAACGCGCCATCGACAGCGGACGCCCACAGGCCACCGAACCCTTCCGCCTGGTGCAGGAGCAAGGCTCCCAGCGCGGCAGCGTCGTCTACCACGCGGTCCGCGCGGCCCACGGCAGCGGCGAGGTGCTCGGCATCGTCGCGACCGCGTTTCGCATGGGGGACGTCATCCAGGCGGGGCTGGAGACCGTGCCGCTGGAGGGCTTGGCGCTGTGCCTGATGGACCGTGACGCCAGCCCGGACAACCGGCGGCTGGCGGGGCCGGAGGGCTGCGAGCGCGCCACATCGCCCCACCATCTGGGCGTCCGCACCGAGTGGCCGCTGCAGTTTGCCCAGCGCGCCTGGGTGTTGCGGCTGGACACCACCGAGGGCTTTTGGCGCCTGAACGCGGCCGACGCGCACATACACCTGACGGCGAGCACGGCCTTCCTAACCGTGGCGCTGCTGGCGGCGTTTTTGCTGGTCACCACCGGCCAACGCCGGCGGGTCGAGCAGTTGGTGGAACAGCGCACGCTTGAGCTGGCGCGCAGCCACGCCAGCCTGATCCAGCTCGCGCACTTCGACGCCCTCACCGGCCTGGTCAACCGCAGCTTTTGGACCGAGCAGGCCGAGACGGTGCTGGCTACCGCGCGGCGCAATGGGCAAGAGGTGGGCATCATCTTCCTGGACCTGGACCGCTTTAAACACGTCAACGACGGCCTGGGGCACGCCCAGGGGGATCGCCTGCTGCAGACCGTGGCGACGCGGCTGCAGGCGTGTCTGCGCTCGCGCGACGTGTTGGGGCGATTCGGCGGCGACGAGTTCATCGCCCTGCTGCCGTGGGTGAAGGGGCGCGATGGCGCCGCCATTGTGGCGCGCAAAATCGCCCGCACCCTGGACGAGCCGATCGAGCTGGACGGCGTAAAGGTGCGCGTCGGCGCCAGCCTGGGGGTGACGGTGTTCCCCTACGACGGCAGCACGGTGGAAACCCTGCTTCGCCACGCCGATACGGCCATGTACGCCGCCAAGGCGACGGGCCGCAACCAGTGGCGCTTCTTCGAGCCGTCCATGCAAGAGCACGTCTCGCGCCGTCTCGCGCTCGAATCCGCCCTGCGGCAAGCGGTGGATGATCCGCAGCACGGCGGACTGAGCCTCGTCTATCAGCCCCAGATCGACGCCGACGGGCAGCGCCTGCTCGGGCTGGAGGCCTTGCTGCGCTGGAACGACCCCGCGCTCGGCCCCATCTCGCCGGCGGAATTCATCGGTGTGGCCGAGGACGCCGGCATCATCGACCGCCTGGGGGCGTGGGTGCTGCAGACCGCTTGCCGGCAGCTCGCCGCCTGGCACGCCAGTGCCGACGCACCACTGTTCGCGCAGGTGCGGCTGGCGGTCAACATCTCGCCCATCGAATTTGCTCGGCCGGGTTTTCTGGACCATGTGCGCGACGCGCTGCGCGACCTGGGCCCGGCCGCCCGGCTGGTGGAGCTGGAAATCACCGAAAGCCTGCTGGTGCAGGCCGGCGCCGACGTGACCGAACGCATGCGCGCCCTCGCCCAACTGGGGGTGGAGCTGTGCCTGGACGATTTTGGGACCGGCTACTCCAGCCTGGGCTATCTGCAGCGGCTGCCGATCGGCAAGCTCAAGATCGACCGCTCCTTCGTCAACGGGGTGCCCGGGGACCCGGACAGCGCGGCCATCGTTCGCGCCACCCTGTCCATGGCGCACGACCTGGGCCTGCGGGTGGTGGCCGAGGGAGTGGAGACCCCGGAGCAGCGCGACTTTCTGCGCCTGCACGGGTGCGACACCTTCCAGGGCTGGTTGTATGCCCGCGCGATGGCGCCGGCCGAGTTGTTGGCCTGGCTGCGCGCCCGGCAACCCGTGCCGGCCTGAGCCCCTCCCGGAGCGCCCACCGGCCGCGCCGGATCAGCCAACGTGCTGCCGCTAAAAGGCCAGGGTGCGCTCGCGCGCCAGCCGCGCCGCCTCCACCATCGTCGTGACGCCGCCGCCGTAGTACGGCACCGCAGCACTCAGGCCGTGCAGCAGGCAGACGCCGCACCACGCCATCAGCCCGCCCCAACAATAGCCCACGACACCGACGCGTGTAGCCCAACTCCACCGCGGGACGCACACGGTGAAACAGCGCCGGCACCACGGCCACATAGCCTTAGGCGGCGTAGCCGTCGGCAACGGCGCGGATGTGCGCGTTGACGCCAAAAATCTCCTGCAGCACCACCAAACCGCCGCGCACAGCGCCAGCGGGCCGGGCCACGCAGGCCGGAATGCGCGCCCCATCCGGGGGTGCCAATTCGATGACGGTGTTCATGCCGATGCCATCCTTCCACAGGCGCGGAGCCTCCGCAAGCCGGAGCAGAGCGCAAACCGGCGAGCGCGGGCGCACAATGGTCGCACAATGGCGACCATGGACCTCAAGCCACTGATCACGCTGCTGGCCATCGTCAATCCGCTGGCGATCGTCCCGTTCTTCATCCACTACACGCTGGGTTTTTCCGCACTGCAGCGCCAGCGCACCATTGCCATCTCGGCCCTGTCCGCGTTCGCCGTGATCGCCGTCTCCGCGCTGGCGGGGCTGCAGATCCTGGAGTTTTTTGGCATCTCGCTGGCCAGCTTTCAGGTCGGCGGCGGCATGCTGCTGCTCATGTCGTCCCTGTCCATGCTCAACGCCCAGCCGGCCGAGGCCAAAACCACCCGCGACGAGGTGGACGACGCGGCCAGCCGCGCCTCCATCGCCGTCGTGCCGCTGACCATTCCGCTGCTTACGGGCCCTGCCACCATGTCCACCGTCGTCATCTACGCCGACCAGGCCAAGACGTTCTGGCAGCACGCGGCGCTGGTGGGTTACGGCGTGGTCATCGCCGCGGCCACGGCGCTGTGCTTCACCCTGGCCGAGCCGATCGCGCGCGTACTCGGCAAGACGGGAATCAACGTCATGACGCGGCTCATGGGCCTGATCCTGGCCGCGCTGGCGGTGGAGGTCATGGCCAGCGGGCTCACCCGCCTGTTCCCCGCTCTGGCCGGCTAAGGCGACCGCGGGCCCGATCCGGCACAATCGCCGCATGGATGCCGCCTTCGAATACCGGGTCGTCTTTTTTTGCATGGGCAACATCTGCCGAAGCCCGACGGCGCACGGCGTGTTTCGCCACCGGCTGCAGGCGCGCGGCTTGCACCATCGCGTGGCGGTGTCGTCGGCCGGCACGCACGCCTACCACGTCGGTCAAGCGCCCGACAGCCGCAGCCAGCACCATGCCCGGCTGCGCGGCTACGATCTGGCCGATTTGCGCGCGCGGCAACTGGCGGCCATCGATTTCGAACACGCCGACCTGCTGCTGGCCATGGACTGGGACAACCTCGCCCTGGCCGAAGCCATGTGCCCGCCCCCGCACCGGCGCAAGCTTCGGCGACTGACAGAGTTTTGCCGCCACCATGTCAGCCCCGTGGTCCCGGACCCGTACTACGGCGGGGCCGACGGTTTCGAGCACGTGCTCGATTTGGTGGAAGACGCCTGCGACGGCCTGCTCCATCACATCGAACGCGTGCTCGCCGCCCGTATCGATGCTCGCCACTGATGCCATGAACACCCCTCCCCCCTCAACCCAACCGCGCACGGGCGGGCCGCTCGCCGGCATCCGCGTGTTGGAACTCGGTCAACTCATCGCCGGGCCCTTTGCGGCCAAGACGCTCGCCGATTTTGGCGCCGATGTCATCAAGATCGAGCCCCCCGATGGCGGCGACCCACTGCGCAAATGGCGCTTGCTGCGCGAAGGCACTTCGGTTTGGTGGGAAGTGCAGTCGCGCAACAAACGTTCCGTGCGCGCCGACCTGCGCAGCGCGCACGGGCAAGCCCTGGTGCGGCACCTGGCCGCGGAAGCGGATGTGTTGATCGAAAACTTCAAGCCCGGCACGCTGGAAGGTTGGGGCTTGGGCTGGGAGGCCTTGCACGCGCTCAACCCGCGGCTGGTCATGCTGCGCCTGTCGGGCTACGGTCAAACCGGCCCGTATGCGCACAAGCCGGGCTTTGGCATTCTGGGCGAGGCCATGGGCGGCCTACGATACCTGACCGGCGAGCCGGGCCGGGTGCCCGTGCGCACCGGCGTGTCTATCGGTGACTCAATCGCGGCGCTGCACGGTGTCATCGGCGTGTTGCTGGCGCTCTACCACCGCGATGCCAGAGGGGGCCAGGGCCAGATGGTGGACGTCGCGCTGTACGAGAGCGTGTTCAACCTGATGGAGAGCCTGCTGCCGGAATACGACGCCTTTGGCGTGGTGCGCGAGCGCGCCGGCAGCGCCCTACCCGGCATCGCCCCCTCCAACGCCTACCGCTGCCGTCCCAGCGCGGACGGGCAGGACGGCTATGTGCTGATTGGCGGCAATGGCGACGGAATTTTCCGCCGCCTGATGCGCGCCATCGGCCGCGACGACCTGGCCCAGGACCCCGACCTCGCCCACAACGACGGTCGGGTCCGGCGCGCGGCGGAACTCGACGCCGCCATTGAGGCCTGGACCCGCGAACGCAGCGTGGACGAGGTCATCGCCGCCCTGGACGCCGCAGACGTGCCGGTGGGCAAAATCTACACCGCCGCCGACATTGCCACCGATCCGCAATACCACGCGCGCGCCATGGTGCTGCAATCCACCGACCGCGAGGGCCGCCCGCTCAAGGTGCCCGGCATCGTCCCCAAGCTGAGCGTCACCCCCGGGGCGCTGCGCCATCCGGCCCCGCGGCTGGGCGAGCACGATGCCGAGGTGACATCCGCGACGGGCTGGCCGCCTCCCCGCAGCGCCTGAGACCAATGACAAAAAACCCGTTGGCGTTTGGCCAACGGGTTTGAATGTTTGGTTGCGCGGGATGGATTTGAACCACCGACCTTTGGGTTATGAGCCCAACGAGCTACCAGACTGCTCCACCGCGCGTCAGAAGCAGGGATTATAGCACGATTACTCGGCCTTGTCGCCAGCCGCCGCGGCATCGGCCGCCGGCTCGGCGCGATCGACCAGTTCCATGTAAGCCATTGGCGCGTTGTCGCCGACACGGAAGCCCATCTTCAGAATGCGCGTGTAGCCACCCGGGCGGTTCTGGAAGCGCGGGCCCAGTTCGTTGAACAGCTTGACCACCGTGTCGCGGTCGCGCAGGCGATCGAACGCCAGACGGCGGTTGGCCAGCGTCGGGGTCTTGGCCAGCGTGATCAGCGGCTCGACGACGCGACGCAGCTCCTTGGCCTTGGGCAGCGTGGTCTTGATGGCCTCGTACTTGAGCAGCGAGTTGGCCATGTTGCGCAGCATCGCCTGGCGGTGCGAGCTGGTGCGGTTGAGTTTGCGCAGTCCGTGTCCGTGACGCATGGTAGGTTCCTTTCTGTCTTGTCACCGGCGGCCGGATCAGGTACCGCCGGGGGTCACTGGGTTGAGGGAAAACCGGGGTCAGTGCTTTTCCAGACCCGCCGGCGGCCAGTTGTCGAGCTTCATGCCCAGCGTCAGGCCGCGCGAAGCCAGCACTTCCTTGATCTCGTTGAGCGACTTGCGACCCAGGTTGGGGGTCTTGAGCAGTTCGTTTTCGGTGCGCTGGATCAGGTCACCGATGTAGTAGATGTTCTCCGCCTTGAGGCAGTTGGCCGAGCGTACGGTCAGCTCCAGTTCGTCGACCGGACGCAGCAGGATCGGGGCGAACGCCGGAGTACCCGCCTTGGCACCAGCACCGGCCTCGAACGCCGCGCCGCCCTCGAGCTGCGCGAACACCGACAGTTGCTCGACCAGGATCGTGGCCGCGGCGCGCACCGCCTCCTCCGGGCCTATGGCGCCGTTGGTCTCGATGTCCAGCACCAGTTTATCCAGATCGGTGCGCTGCTCGACGCGGGCGTTTTCCACCGCATAGCTGACGCGCTTGATCGGCGAGAACGAGGCGTCCAGCACGATGCGGCCGATGCTGTTGCGGTGATCATCGCCCTTGCGCAGGTTGCCCGGCACATAGCCGCGGCCCTTCTCGACCTTGATCTGCATGTCCAGCTTGGCACCAGGCGCGAGCGTGGCGATCGGATGCTCGGGGTTCAGGATTTCGACGTCGTGCGGCGTTTGGATGTCGCCGGCCGTGACCACGCCTTCGCCTTCCTTGCGCAGGCTCAGCGTCACCTCGTCGCGGTTGTGCAGCTTGAACACCACGCCTTTGAGGTTGAGCAGGATGTGGACCACGTCCTCCTGCACGCCGTCGATGGTGGAGAATTCGTGCACCACGCCCGCGATCGTGACCTCCGTCGGTGCGTGCCCGACCATCGACGACAGCAGCACCCGCCGCAGCGCGTTGCCCAGCGTGTGGCCATAGCCCCGCTCGAAGGGCTCGAGCGTCACCTCGGCGCGATTGGTCGACAGGCGCTCGACTTGGAAGGTCTTGGGTTTGAGCAGGTTATTCAGCATTCGGACTTCCTTCAATACCCTCGGCTCGTTACACCGATAAGGCCGATGGAGCACAAAATCCCGGATTCCGCGCGATGCGGAATCCGGGCTCTAATGGGGCACGCCCGAGGATCAACGCGAGTACAGTTCGACGATCAGCGATTCGTTGATGTCGGCACCGAATTCGTCGCGGTCCGGCACCTTCTTGAAGACGCCTTCGCACTTGTCGGCCGCCACTTCGACCCAACCCGGGAATCCGATTTGCTTGGCCAGCTCCAGCGCTTCCTTGACGCGGTTCTGGTTGCGGGCCTTCTCGCGCACGGCGACGACGTCACCGGCGTTGACCAGATAGGACGGGATGTTGACCGTTTGACCGTTGACGCTGATGCCCTTGTGCGAGACGAGCTGGCGGGCCTCGGCGCGGGTGGAGGCGAAGCCCATGCGGTAGACGACGTTGTCCAGGCGCGACTCGAGGATGGACAGCAGGTTCTGACCGGTGTTGCCACGACGGCGGTCGGCCTCGGCAAAGTAGCGGCGAAACTGGCGCTCTAGCACACCGTACATGCGCTTGACCTTTTGCTTCTCGCGCAGCTGCAGACCAAAATCCGAGGTGCGGGAGCCCGAGGTGCGGCCGTGCTGGCCAGGCTTGGTGTCGAACTTGGCCTTGTCGCTGATGGAGCGGCGCGCGCTCTTCAGGAACAGGTCGGTGCCTTCACGGCGGGAGAGCTTGGCCTTGGGGCCGAGGTAACGTGCCACTGGTGATCCTTTCCGTACTGCCGCAACCCACCCCAACCGGGGCCATTGCGGGAGCCAGCGGGTGGGCGCGACGCCGACGAACATGTTCGTCTGATCGCCCAGGAATCGACCCCGGGCCTGCCGTCGCACCAGCCCACGCTGGCGGTGGTCCAAACATCAATGCCACCCAACGAACGGGCTCGGGTGGCGCTCAAAGAAAAGATTGTTATTCTAGCGCGTTCGACAGCCGCTGCGTCAAGCGGCCAATCGCCCGCATCAGATGCGGCGACGCTTCGGGGGGCGGCAGCCGTTGTGGGGCACCGGCGTGACGTCGGAGATGGACGTGATCTTGATGCCCAGCGCGCCCAGCGCGCGCACCGACGACTCGCGACCCGGGCCGGGACCCTTGATCTCGACGTCCAGGTTCTTGATGCCCTGCTCCATCGCGGCGCGGCCAGCCGCCTCGGAGGCGACCTGCGCGGCAAACGGGGTGGACTTGCGCGAACCCTTGAAGCCCTGCCCACCGGCCGAAGCCCAGGCCAGCGCATTGCCCTGACGGTCGGTGATGGTGATGATGGTGTTGTTGAACGACGCGTGCACGTGCGCGATGCCGTCAGCGATGTTCTTGCGAACCTTCTTGCGCACGCGGGCCGCGGCGTTGGCGGAAGGAGACTTGGCCATGACTGTCCTTTATGCAGCGGATTACTTCTTCAGCGGCTGAGCGGCTTTGCGCGGACCCTTGCGCGTGCGCGCATTGGTCTTGGTGCGCTGACCGCGCACCGGCAGGCCGCGGCGGTGACGGAAACCGCGGTAGCAGCCGATGTCCATCAGGCGCTTGATGTTCATCGTCACCTCACGACGCAGGTCACCCTCGATCGTGAGCCGACCGACCTGCTCACGCACCTTTTCGAGTTCGGCGTCGGACAGGTCCTTGATTTTCTTCGAATACGGAATCCCGCAGGCGTCGCAGATCAGGCGCGCACGGGTGCGACCGATGCCATAGATCGCCGTCAGGCCGATCTCGGCGTGCTTGTGCGGCGGGATGTTGATACCAGCGATACGTGCCATGGTGGTCCTCTACTCGAATCAGCCTTGACGCTGCTTGTGTCGCGGGTCGGTGCAAATCACGCGCACGACGCCATGGCGACGGATGATCTTACAGTTGCGGCACATTTTTTTGACGGAAGCCGAAACTCGCATGTTGCTCTCCTAAAAACGAAAATCGGTCGCTCACTTGGCGCGAAACACGATGCGGGCACGGGTCAGGTCGTACGGTGTGAGCTCGACCTTGACCTTGTCCCCTGGCAGGATGCGGATGTAGTGCATCCGCATCTTGCCGGAGATGTGCCCCAGCACGACATGCCCGTTTTCCAGTTTGACCCGGAAGGTGGCATTGGGGAGGTTTTCGATCACCTCACCCTGCATCTCAATGACATCGTCCTTCGCCATGTTCTCACGCACCCGTGGCCTTGAACGAGGCCTTCTTCAACAGCGACTCGTACTGCTGCGACATCATGTAGTTCTGCACCTGCGCCCAGAAGTCCATCGTCACCACGACGATGATCAGCAGGGACGTACCGCCGAAATAAAACGGCACGTTGTACTTCAGGATCAGAAACTCCGGCAACAGGCACACCAGCGTGATGTAGACGGCGCCCACCAGCGTCAGCCGCAACAGAATTTTGTCGATGTAGCGCGCGGTCTGATCGCCGGGACGGATCCCGGGGATGAACGCGCCGCTCTTCTTCAGGTTGTCGGCCGTCTCGCGGCTGTTGAACACGAGCGCCGTATAGAAGAAGCAGAAGAACACGATCGCCGTGGCGTAGAACGCCACATAGATCGGCTGTCCCGGCGACAGGGCCGAGGCCAGATCGCGCAGCCAGCGGGTGCCGTCGCCCGTGCTCATCCAGCTCACCAGCGTGGTGGGCAACAGGATGATCGACGAGGCAAAGATCGGCGGAATCACACCGGCCATGTTGAGCTTGAGCGGCAGGTGCGACGACTGGCCCCCGTAGACCTTGTTGCCGACCTGGCGGCGCGCGTAGTTCACCAGAATGCGGCGCTGGCCGCGTTCGATGAAGACCACGCCATAGGTCACCACGATCACCAGCGCGACGATGAAAATCGCCGCCAGAATGCTCATGGCGCCGGTGCGCACCAGCTCCAGCAAGCCGCCGATCGCGCTGGGCAGACCGGCTGCAATACCGGCGAAGATCAGGATTGAGATGCCGTTGCCCAGCCCGCGCTCGGTGATCTGTTCGCCCAACCACATCAGGAACATCGTGCCCGCCACCAGGCTGACCACCGCGGTGAAGCGGAATGTCAGACCGGGGTCGATCACCAGACCGGGCGAGCCTTCCAGCGCCAGCGCAATGCCCAGCGCCTGGAAGACCGCCAACAGCAAGGTGCCATAGCGCGTGTACTGGGTGATCTTGCGACGACCGGCCTCGCCTTCCTTCTTGAGCTGCTCGAACGTCGGCACGACGTAGGTCATCAGTTGCATGATGATCGACGCCGAGATGTACGGCATGATCCCGAGCGCGAACACCGTGAAGCGCGACAGCGCCCCGCCCGAGAACATGTTGAACAGACTCAGGATGCCCCCCTGCTGACCCTTGAATAGCTGTTCGAGCTGAACGGGGTCGATGCCCGGCACGGGGATGTGCGCCCCGATCCGGTACACCACCAGAGCCAGCAGCAGAAACACCAGCCGGCGACGCAGATCGCCGAACTTGCCGGTCTTGGCGAGAGTCGTTGCGTTGGTGGCCACGAGCGATCCCGGGTGCGTGGTACGACCGATCAGGCCACCGAGCCGCCCACCGCCTCGATGGCAGCCTTGGCGCCGGCCGTGGCCGCGACGTTGGTCAGCTTGACGGCGATGCTGAGCTCACCGGTCTTGATGACCTTGACCTTCTTGGCCAGCTGGGGCACGAGCCCGGCCTGCTTCAGGGTGAGCAGGTCGACCTCGGCCTGACCCAGCGCCTGCAGGTCGGCCAGCGTCACTTCGGCGTTGAACTTGAGCGCCTGCGACTTGAAGCCACGCTTGGGCAGGCGGCGCTGCAGCGGCATCTGACCGCCTTCGAAGCCGACCTTGTGGAAGCCGCCCGAACGGGACTTCTGGCCTTTGTGGCCGCGGCCCGCCGTCTTGCCCAGACCGGAACCGATGCCACGGCCGACACGGCGGCGGGGCTTCTTCGAGCCCGCAGCGGGCTTGAGGGTGTTGAGTTCCATCTCGAGACTCCGATCAGAGCACCTGAACCAGGTAGCTCACCTTGTTGATCATGCCGCGCACGGCAGGGGTGTCCTGCAGCTCGCGCACGCTGCCCAGCTTGCGCAGGCCCAGCCCGCGCACCGTGGCGCGGTGGGACTCCTTGCAGCCAATCGGGCTGCGCACGAGCTTGACTTTGACGGTGTTGGGGGTCGTCATGGTGTTCTCCCGATCAGGCCACGAGTTCCTCGACCGACTTGCCGCGCTTGGCAGCGATCTCGGCCGGCGTGGTCGACTTGCGCAGGGCGTCCAGCGTCGCGCGCACCAGGTTGTACGGGTTGGTCGAGCCGTGGCTCTTGGCCACGACGTCGGTGATGCCCATGACCTCGAAGACGGCGCGCATCGGGCCGCCGGCGATGATGCCGGTCCCCTTGGGGGCGGGCATCATGATGACGGTGGAGGCGCCGTGATGGCCCTTGACCTCGTGGTGCAGCGTGCCACCCTTGAGCGACACCTTGAACATGCTGCGACGGGCCTCGTCCATGGCTTTTTGCACGGACACCGGCACTTCACGCGCCTTGCCCTTGCCCATGCCGATACGGCCGTCGCCGTCGCCCACCACGGTCAGCGCCGCGAAACCCATGATGCGGCCACCTTTGACCACCTTGGTCACGCGGTTGACCGAGATCATCTTCTCGCGCAGGCCGTCGTCGTTGGCCTCGGTCTTCACGTTAGCTTGCATTTTTGCCATTTGCGTCACCCGCTCCGTCAGAATTGCAGGCCGGCTTCACGCGCGGCTTCGGCCAGGGCCTTGACGCGGCCGTGGTATGCGAAGCCCGAGCGGTCGAACGCCACCTTCTCGATGCCGGCCGCCTTGGCCTTCTCGGCAATGCGCTTGCCGATCAGGGCCGCCGCCGCGGTGTTGCCGCCCTTGCCGACGCCGCCGAGCTGGGCACGGACTTCGGGCTCCAGCGTGGAGGCCGAAGCCAGCACCCGCGCGCCATCGCCCGAGATGATGTTGGCGTAGATGTGCAGGTTGGTGCGGTGCACCGCCAGGCGCACGGCGCCCTGCTGGGCGATGCGGATGCGGGTCTGCCGCGCGCGACGCAAACGCTGTTCTTTCTTGGTCAACATGTTCGCAGTCCTTACTTCTTCTTGGTCTCTTTGATGACGACCTTCTCATCCGCATACCGGATGCCCTTGCCCTTGTAGGGCTCGGGAGGACGCACCGAACGGACCTCGGCGGCCACCTGGCCCACGCGCTGGCGATCCGAGCCCTTGATCAGGATCTCGGTCGGGCTCGGGGTCTCGACCTTGACGCCGGCAGGCATCTCGATCTCGACCGGGTGCGAGAACCCGACGTTGAGGTTGAGTTTGGTGTCTTGGGCGGCGGCCTTGTAGCCCACGCCCACCAGCGTCAGCTTGCGCTCGAAACCCTTGCTGACACCGACGACCATGTTGTTGACGAGCTGGCGCACGGTACCGCTGAGCGCGCTGGCTTCGCGGGTTTCGTCCGCCGGAGCGAACGTCAACTTGCCGCCGTCCTGGACCACCCGGACCCGGGGATTGAGCGGCAAGCTCAGCGCGCCGAGCGCGCCCTTGACGTTGATGCTGTCTTGGCCAATCGCCACCTCGACGCCTTGCGGGATGGTGATGGCGGCTTTCGCTACACGAGACATTTGCGTTGCTCCTTCCTGCCTCGCATCAGGCGACGTAGCACAACACTTCGCCACCCACGCCGGCGGCGCGCGCCTTGCGGTCGGTCATCACGCCCTTGGGCGTGGTGACGATGGCCACACCCAGACCGTTCATGACCTGGGGGATGGACTTGGCGCCGCGGTAGACGCGCAGGCCCGGCCGGCTGACGCGCTCGATGCGCTCGATGACAGGACGCCCGGCGTAGTACTTCAGGGCGATTTCCAGCTCTTTCTTGCCGTCGGCCTCTTTCACCTGGAAGCCGTCGATGTAACCCTCGTCCTTCAGCACCTGCGCGATGGCGGTCTTCAGCTTGGAAGCCGGCATCGTCACGACGGCCTTGTCCACCATCTGCGCATTGCGGATGCGGGTCAGCATGTCGGCGATCGGATCACTCATGCTCATTTGGGGTTCTCCTTCGCGCCTTACCAGCTGGCCTTGGTCACGCCGGGGATCTCACCGGCAAAGGCCAGCTCGCGAATCTTGGTGCGGGCCAGACCGAATTGCTTGAACGTGCCACGCGGACGACCGGTGATCTCGCAGCGGTTGCGCTGGCGGGTCGGGTTCGCGTTGCGGGGCAGCTTCTGCAGCGCCGCGCGGGCGGCGTCACGCTCCTCGTCGGAACGCTTGGCGTCCTTGGTGATGGCCTTCAACTCGTTGTATTTGTTGGCGAACTTGGCGACCAGTTTGTCGCGCTTGAGTTCACGCTGGAGCAAAGCTTGCTTAGCCACGGACCACCTCAGTTCTTGAACGGGAAACGGAAACCGGCGAGCAGCGCCTTGCACTCGTCGTCGGTCTTGGCCGTCGTCGTGATACTGATGTTCAGACCACGCACCGCATCGACCTTGTCGTACTCGATTTCCGGGAAGATGATCTGCTCTTTGACGCCGATGTTGTAGTTGCCACGGCCGTCGAACGCGCGACCCGAGATACCGCGGAAGTCGCGCACGCGCGGCAGCGCGATGGTGACGAAGCGGTCCAGGAATTCGTACATGCGGGCACCGCGCAGCGTGACCATGCAGCCGATCGGCTGGCCTTCGCGGATCTTGAAGCCGGCGATGGCCTTGCGAGCACGGGTCACGACGGGCTTCTGGCCGGCGATCTTGGTCAGGTCGGCGACGGCGTTTTCCAGCACCTTTTTGTCGGCCACGGCCTCGCCCACGCCCATGTTCAGCGTGATCTTGGTGATGCGCGGCACCTCCATGACGGACTGGTAACCGAACTGCGCCTTGAGCGCCGGGGCGATCTTGTCGCGGTAGAGTTGTTGGAAACGTGCCATGGTCATGCCACCTTGATTTCTTCGCCGCTGGACTTGTAGACGCGCACTTTCTTGCCGTCGGCCAGCACTTTGATGCCCACGCGGTCGGCCTTGCCTGTCACCGGGTTGAAGATCGCGACGTTGGACTGGTGGATGGGCATGGTCTTCTCGACGATGCCGCCGGGGACGCCTTTGAGCGGGTTGGGACGCACGTGCTTCTTGACCACGTTGACCCCTTCGACGACCACGCGCTGCTCATCGGCGCGGCGCAGCACCTTGCCGCGCTTGCCCTTGTCGCGCCCCGTGATGACGATGACTTCGTCGCCTGTACGGATCTTGTTCATGACGGTTCCTCAGAGAACTTCGGGCGCCAGGGACACGATCTTCATGAAACGCTCGGTGCGCAACTCGCGCGTGACCGGGCCGAAGATGCGGGTGCCGATCGGCTCCAGCTTGTTGTTGAGCAGCACGGCGGCGTTGCCGTCGAACTTGATGAGCGCACCATCGGGGCGGCGAATGCCCTTGGCCGTGCGCACCACCACCGCGTTGTAGACCTCGCCCTTCTTGACGCGGCCACGCGGCGCGGCTTCCTTGATGCTGACCTTGATGATGTCGCCCACGCTGGCATAGCGGCGCTTGGAGCCGCCCAGCACTTTGATGCACATCACGGACTTGGCACCCGTGTTGTCAGCAACATCGAGTCGAGTTTGCGTTTGGATCATGATGTAGTCCCAACTTGAATCCCTGGGCCACCACGGCCTAGGCGATCAGTCTTGGGCCCGTCGTCGCAGGCGCCGCTCAGCGAACGGCCAGCCATGCGCCGACACGATCCGCTGCGCTGCCACCGTGCTTCGGTGGGCAGATGGTCTTCACCCAATCAGGCGAAGCCGTGCATTATCGCGGGCTTCGGCGCGCCTGTCAACCCCCCCCTGAATGCCTCCAGATTGGCCGACAATGCGGGGCATGACGTCCGTTTCGCCCGTGCCCCTGTCGTCCCCCGCCCCGTCGTCGCCCCTGCTCGGTCAGCGCATCGCGTTCATCGGTGGAGGCAACATGGCCAGCGCCCTGATTGGCGCGTTGCTGCAGGCCGGCTGCCGCCCGGCGGACATCACCGTCGTCGATCCCGGCGAGGCCGCGCGTGAGCGGCTGCGCGAACGCTTCGGCGTAAACGCGCTGGCGAACGCAGGCCCGGCGCTGGCGGGCTGCCGGCTGGCGGTTTGGGCGGTCAAACCCCAGACCTTCCGGGAGGCCGCGGCCGCCGCTGCCCCCCACCTGGGCGGTGCGCTGCACCTGAGCGTGGCCGCCGGCATCCGCTGCGCGAGCATGCAGGCATGGCTGGGCAGCGACCGCATCGTGCGCACCATGCCCAACACGCCCGCGCTGGTTGGGCTGGGTATGACCGGGGTGTATGCCTTGCCCGGCGTGACGGCCGTGGACCGGGCGCTGGCCGAGGCGCTGATCGCCGGCACCGGGCGCTGGGTGTGGGTGGCCGACGAGGCGGCGCTGGATGCGGTCACCGCGCTGTCCGGCTCCGGCCCGGCTTATGTGTTTTTCTTTCTGGAGGCGATGCGCGAAGCCGGCGCCGCCATGGGGCTGCCGGCCGAGGTGGCGCTGCAACTGGCGATCGGCACCTTCATCGGGGCCGCCCGGCTGGCCGAGGGCGCCGGCGAACCCCCCGAGGTGCTGCGCGAGCGCGTCACATCCAAGGGGGGTACGACCGCCGCGGCGCTGGCCGCGCTGGAGGCGGCCGGGGTGAGAGACGCCTTCATCGGCGCGATGCACGCGGCGCGCCAGCGCGCGCAGGAACTGGGTGACGCCTTCGGCGCCTAAGGGTGGGCGGATACCCGCCCGTCACCCCAGCGCCTGCTGCAGGACGAGGCCGCCGAACAGGGTGGCACCCAGCCAGTGGTTGAGGCGGAAGGCACGAAAACACCCCGCGCGCGTGCGGTCGCGGATCAGCCAAGCGTGCCACAGCACCTGCGCCGCGGCGGCGGCCACGCCGGCGGCGAACCACGGCCCGCCCACGTGCGGCCACACCAGCACCGTCCACAGCACCAGGTGCAGCGCGTAGAAGGCCAACACCGCCGCCACGTCCCAGCGGCCGAGCGTGATCGCCGAGGTCTGGATGCCGATGCGCAGGTCGTCGTCGCGGTCGACCATCGCGTACTCGGTGTCGTAGGCCAGCACCCAGAACAGGTTGGCCACCAGCAGCCCCCAGGCCAGCGCCGGCACCTCGCCGCGCGCCGCCGCAAACGCCATCGGGATGCCGAAGCTGAACGCCACGCCGAGCACCGCCTGCGGCATGGCGAAAAAGCGCTTGGTGTACGGGTAGAACACCGCCACCGCCAGCGCCGCGAACGACCACGCCACCGCCGCAGCGTTGGTGGTCAGCACCAGCGCGAAGGCCAACAGCGCCAGGGCCGCACCGACCGCCAGCGCCTCGCGCGGGCTGAGGCGGCCGCTGGTCACCGGGCGCTGCGCGGTGCGTTTGACGTGGCGGTCGAACTCGCGGTCGGCCACGTCGTTGACACAACAGCCGGCGCTGCGCATCAGGATGGTGCCAGCCACGAAGACCAGCAGCAGGTGCCAGCCGGGCCAGCCGCCGGCGGCCAGCCACAGCGCCGACAGCGTCGGCCACAGCAGCAGCAGCCAGCCAGCCGGGCGGTCCCAGCGGATCAGATCCAGGTACAACGCCAGGCGCGTGCGCCAGGCCGGGGGGGGCGAAGCGGGCATCAGGTCAGACGCTTGCATCCGGGCAGCTCACAGGCATAAACGGCATTGCGCAGGGCGGCGATGGCTTCGTAGCGGGTGAAGCTGCGCCGCCACACCAGCACTACGCGCCGCATCGGCGGCTCGCCGGCGAAGGGAATGTAGCGGACATAGGCGCCATCGCCCGGCGATCCGGCGGCGACCGCCTCGCGCGCGGCCGGATCGAGCGCCCCTTTGGGCACCGAGAGCTGCGGCACCAGCGTCACGCCCATGCCCGCGGCGACCATGTGCTTGATCGTCTCCAGTGACGAGCCTTCGAAGCTCTTCTGGATGCCCTCGGCGTTGTCGGAAAACCGCGCGAACTCCGGGCAGACCTGCAGCACATGATCGCGAAAGCAGTGGCCGTTGCCCAGCAGCAGCATGGTCTCGCGCTTGAGCTCCTCGGCGGTGATGCTCTCGCGCGCGGCCAGCGGATGGTCGCGCGGGACCACCGCGACGAAGGGCTCGTCGTACAGCGGCGCGACGGCCAGGTTGGTGTCGGGGAAGGGCTCGGCCAGGATGGCCGCATCCAGCTCGCCCAGCCGCAACTTCTCCAGCAGCTTGGCAGTGAAGTTCTCCTGCAGGATCAGCGGCATCTGGCGCGCGCGATCGATGACCTGGCGCACCAGGTCCGGCAGCAGGTAGGGCGCGATGGTGTAGATGAGCCCCAGGCGCAGCGGCCCGGCCAGCGGGTCCTTGCCGCGCTTGGCGATTTCCTTGATCGCGGCGGCCTGCTCCAGCACGGTCTGCGCCTGGCGCACGATTTCTTCGCCCAGGGGGGTGACGGTGACTTCGCTCGCGCTGCGCTCGAAGATTTTGACTTCCAGCTCTTCTTCGAGCTTTTTGATGGCCACCGACAAGGTGGGCTGAGAGACGAAGCAGGCCTCGGCCGCCCTGCCGAAGTGGCGCTCGCGCGCCACCGCGACGACGTACTTGAGTTCGGTCAGGGTCATGGGCAGACTCCGTGGCACCGGCTGTCCTGCCGGGGGATCGGCCGGACAGCCAGCGGCCGGGTGGATTATCGGATCAAGCCTTCAGATAGTCTAACTTGCCCCCCAGCCAGCGGTCGAGGTGCCGCTGCGCCTGTTCGGGGTGGCGCTGCCACAGGCGCGGAGCCCAGCGGCGCGCCCATTCGATGAGGGGCTCGTCGGTCTGCAAATCGGCAAATCGCAGCAGGGGCGCCCCCGATTGGCGCGCCCCCAAAAACTCGCCCGGGCCGCGGATGGCCAGATCGCGGCGCGCGATCTCGAAGCCGTCCTGGGTCTCGACCATGGCGCGCAGGCGTTCGCGCGCCGTTTCGCTGACGCGGCCCGACTCGCCGGGGCTGTAGAGCAGCAGGCAGACCGATGCCACCGCGCCGCGTCCGACGCGCCCGCGCAACTGGTGCAACTGGCTGAGGCCAAAGCGCTCGGCGTGCTCGATGACCATCAGCGACGCATTGGGCACGTCCACACCGACTTCGATGACCGTGGTGCTGACCAGCACCGCAAGGGCGCCTGCGGCGAAGGCGGCCATGATGGCTTTCTTTTCGGCGGGCGGCAGGCGCGCGTGCAGCAGGCCGACCTGAACCGGGCGGCCGTCCGCGCCGGTCACGCTTTGCAGGGCGGCGGCCAGCTCGGCGTGGGTGGCGGTGGCGGCGCGCAGATCGAGCGCCTCGCTCTCCTCGATCAACGGGCACACCCAATACACCTGTCGGCCCTGCGCCACCTGTTGGCGGATGCGCTCCATGACCTCGGGCCGGCGGTGCTCGGCGAGCACTTTGGTGACGATGGGGCTGCGCCCGGGGGGCAGTTCGTCGAGGGTGGAGACGTCCAGATCGGCATAGATGCTCATGGCGAGCGTGCGCGGGATGGGGGTGGCGCTCATCATCAGCAGGTGCGGCTCGACCCCCTCGGCGGCGGAGCCAGCCTTGTGGCGCAGCGCCAGCCGCTGGGCAACGCCAAAACGGTGCTGCTCGTCGATGACGGCCAGGCCCAGGCGTTCGAACGTCACCTGCTCCTGGATGACGGCGTGGGTGCCAACCACCAGCGCGGCCTCGCCCGCCGCGATGCGCGACAGCATGGTCTGGCGCTGGCCGCGCGGCTGGCTGCCGGTGAGCCACGCCACACCGCGGCCCAGCGGGGCGAGCAACGGCTCCAGCCACTGCACCATCTTGCCAAAGTGCTGCTCGGCCAGGATCTCGGTCGGTGCCATCAAGGCGCACTGCCAGCCGGCATCGACCGCGACGGCCGCGGCCAGCGCGGCCACCACCGTCTTGCCGCTGCCCACGTCGCCTTGCAGCAAGCGGTGCATGGGGGTGGGGCGGGCCAGGTCGGTGGCAATTTCGGCCACCACGCGCTGCTGCGCCCCGGTGAGCGCAAAGGGCAACGAGAACTGCAGGCGCTGCGGCAGGCCGTCGCCCGCCGCGCGCAGCACGGGGGCGCGCAGGGCGGCGCGCTCGCGGCGCGCGCGCGCCTGGGCCAACTGCTGGGCCAGCAGCTCCTCGGCCTTCAGGCGCTGCCAGGCGGGGTGGGTGCGATCGTCCAGCGCCGTGCGCGGCGCACGGGGGTCGGGATGGTGCAAAAACGCCAGCGCCGCCTGCAGCGTCCACGGCTTACCGCTGGCCCCCGGCAGGTCGGCCAGGGCCTCGGTGGGGACAGTCTCGGACAGATCGGCCTGCTGCAGCGCGCGCGCGACCGCCGCCCGCAGATAGGGCTGCGGCAGGCCGGCCGTGGTCGGGTAGACCGGGGTCAGGCCGGCGGGCAAGGGAGCATCCGGCGACAGCAGGCGGGGATGCACCAGCGTCCAACCCGCCCAGCCCCCGCGCAGCTCGCCATGCGCCCGCACGCGCGCACCGACGATCAGCACCCGCTGGTGGCTGGGGTAGAAGGTAAAAAACCGCAGCGTGCAGCGCCCCCCGCCGACGACGGCGAGGGTGGCGACGAGCTGGCGGCGCGGACGCAGCAGCACCTCGCAGGCCAACACCTCGCCCTCGATCAGGGCCTCGTCCCCGTCGCGCGCGTCGGCCAGCGGGCGCACGCGCGTCCAGTCCTCGTAGCGCAGGGGCACATGCAGCGCCAGATCGATCGGCCGCACCAGGCCTAGCCGCCGCAGCGCGCGCTGCGGGCC
>NZ_DAISXZ010000016.1:0-32883 GCF_036825565.1 Tepidimonas sp.
CCAGCAGGCCCCAGCACGGCACCCGCCGCGGTAAGCGACGACCTGCCCGACGCCGTGCGCCCCTACCGCACCGGCGATGCCCCCGCGCGGGTGCTGTGGAAAAAGGCCGCCCGCAGCGACGGCGACCCCAGCGGCTGGCTGGTGCGCGAGGCCGCCCAGCGGCAGGCCACGGCCGCGCTGTGGCTGGACAGCAGCACCTGCGGACTGCGCGATACCGAGGCCCAGCGCGGGCGCCTGTGCGCCTGGGTGCTGCAGGCCGACGCCCGGGGCCTGCGCTATGGGCTGCGGCTGCCCGAGCTGGTGGTGGAGCCGGACAGCGGCCCCGCCCACCGCCGGCATTGCCTGGAGGCGCTGGCGTGCCATTGACCCCCCAAGCCCCCGACCGACCGGACTTCCGACCGCTGCTTCGCGGCCGGCTGCGCCTGCCGGACCAGCCGCGGGAGACGCGCGACACCCTGTTTTTACTCGGCGTGATCGGCGCGATCGTCGGCATGCAGATCGGCCACATCCCGGCCTGGACGAGCGCCTTGGCCGCCGCCGTGCTGGTGTGGCGCGGTTGGATCGCTTGGCGGGGCCGGCCGCTGCCGGGCTGGCCGTGGCGGCTGGCGCTGACCCTGGCGGCCGCAGGCCTGACGGTCGGCAGCCACCGCACCCTGCTGGGACCCGAGGCCGGCGTCACGCTCATCGTCGTGCTGCAGACGCTCAAGACGCTGGAGATGCGCGCCCGACGCGACGCCTACGTGATCTTTTTCCTGGGGTTCTTCACGCTGTGGACGCCGCTGTTGCGTTCGCAATCGCTGCTGACGGCGCTGGGCATCGGTCTGGCGGTGTGGGGGCTGCTGACCGCGCTGGTGCTGGCCCACCTGCCCAACGGCCGACCGCCGCTGTGGTGGGCGGCCCGCACAGCGGGTGGCATGGCGCTGGCGGGCGCGCCGATCATGGCGCTGCTGTTCGCGCTGTTTCCCCGTCTGCCCCCTTTGTGGGGCATCCCCACCGACAGCACCATCGGCCGCAGCGGGCTGTCGGGGCAGATGCAGTTGGGCGATGTGGCCCAGTTGGCGCTGGATGAGCGGGTCGCGCTGCGGGTAGCCTTTCCCGACGGGGCGCCCCCGCGCGAAGCGCTGTATTTTCGGGGGCCGGTGCTGCGGGTGTTCGATGGCCGGCGTTGGCGACCGCTGCATGGCCCGGATGCAGCCGGCGGCGTGCCCCCCATGCTGTTGCAACAGGACTCGGCGGGCCGCTTTCAGCCCACTGGCCCGGGCCTGCGCTACCAGGTGACGATGGAGCCCAGCCTGCGCCCCTGGCTGCTGACGCTGGAAGCCACCCCTACGGCCCCGGTGATCACCGCCGCCGGCGCCGGTTTGGGTGGTTTGTCGCCCCAGGCGACGGCGGACCGGCAGTGGTGGCTGCCGCGCCCGATCACCGACGTGCTGCGCTATGAGGCCGTGGCCCACCCCGCGTACCGCAGCGACGCCGACGCCCCGCGCCTGGCGCTGCAGGTGGATCGGGAACTGCCGCCGGGCTACAACCCCCGGACGCTGGCATGGGCCCAATCGTTGCGGCGCGAGCTGGGCGAGCCCCCCGCCCCAGCCCTGGTCGAAGCCGTCTTGCGCCACCTGCGCGAGGGCGGCTACCGCTACACGCTGGAGCCGGGCGTCTATGGCCGCGACACCGCGGACGAATTCTGGTTCGAGCGGCGGGCAGGCTTTTGTGAACACATCGCCTCGGCCTTCGTCATCGCCCTGCGCGCGCTGGACATCCCGGCGCGGGTGGTGACTGGCTACCAAGGCGGGGAGTACAACCCCATCGACGGGCGGTGGACAGTGCGGCAGAGCGACGCCCACGCCTGGGCCGAAATCTGGCTGCCGAACACCGGCTGGGTGCGCATCGACCCCACTGCCTATGTCAGCCCCGACCGCACAGCGGCCGGCGAGCGGCTGCGCCCGCCCCCGGGGCTCATCGCCACCGCCATGGTGCGGGTCGATCCGGCCCTGTTGGACCGCGTACGCGCGGTCTGGGACGCAGCCAACCAACGCTGGAACGACTGGATTCTGGACTACGGCCCCACCCGCCAGCTCGATCTGCTGCGGCGGCTGGGGCTGTCGGCGACGGGCTGGCAGGATGCGGCGCGGCTGCTCGCCATCGTGCTCGCCGCAGTAGCGGTGGTCGGCGTGGCCGCCCTGCTCTGGAGCCGGCCGCGGGTGGACCGCTGGCACCGGCTGCTGACCCAGGCGGCCCGGCGCTGGGAACGCGCTGGGGTGGCCTGCCCGCACCCCCTCACCCCCGCGCGGCTGCGCACCGCCATCGCGCAGCGGGTGGGGGACGACTCCGACGGTGTGTACCCGGCCTGGGCCGAGTGGCTCGCGGCGCTCGAGGCGTCGCGCTACGATCCGGCCTGGTCCCGCTCCGCCAATTCGACGATGCCGACGCTCACTCTCCTCGCCCGCCGCCTGCGCGATCTGCCCCCCCCTTCCGCGCCGGACGACGGACGACGGCGTCGGCTGCTGGGTGCCGCGTGGGCGCTGGCCGTGGGGGCCGGCCTGGGCTTGCCGCCGACCCCGGCGCGCGCACGCAGCAAGGCGGGGCCTGCCCATCATGCGGCGGCCGCTTCGTATGCCGAGCGCGCGGATGCCCGCGCCCTGGCTGACGCCATCGATGCCGCCGAGGCGTGGGACGACGGCTGGGCGCGCCGCTGGATTGCCCAGGCGCGGCACGACGCGCGCGCCGCGCAGCTAATCCTGCCGCCGCCACCCGCGGCATTCAAGGATTGGGCGGCCTACCGCGCCCGGTTCGTCGAGCCGCGGCGCATCGCGGCCGGTGTTCGCTTTTGGGACGAATACTGCACAGCGCTGGCGCGCGCGCAAGCCGAATATGGCGTGCCGGCCTGGCTAATCGTCGGCATCATAGGGGTGGAAACCCTCTACGGCCAACACCTGGGCCGCCACCGCACGCTGGACGTGCTGACTACGCTGGCGCTGGACTTCCCCGTCCGGCACCCGCGCGCCGCCGCCCGGCAGGCCTACTTTCAGGGGGAACTGCGCGCCTTTTTGCGGCTGGCCCGGCTGTCCGGCGCTGCGCCCGACACGTGGCGCAGCAGTTACGCCGGGGCGCTGGGCTTACCGCAGTTCATGCCCAGCAGTTGGCTGGCCCATGCGGTGGACTTCGATGGTGACGGCCGCATCGACCTGACCGCGAGCGCGGCGGACGCCATCGGCTCGGTCGCCCATTTTCTGCGCGCGCACGGCTGGCAGCGCGATCTGCCCGCGCGCTACGGCGTGATGCCGCCGCCCCCCGGCGAGGCGCTGACGGCCTTGCTGGCGCCGGACATCCGGCCCACCTTCACGCTGGACGAGGTGCGCACGCTCGGCGCCCGGCCGGCGGCGGAAGCGGCGGGGCACCTGGGCCTGCTGGCCCTGGTGGAGCTGCAAAATGGCGACCCGGCCAACGGCGGCGCGCCGCCCACCTACGTGCTGGGTACCGAGAACTTCTTCGCCATCACCCGCTACAACCAGAGCAGCTATTACGCGATGGCGGTGCTGGATCTGGGTCTGGCCGTCGAGCGCGCGCGGCAGGCGCGCTGACGCGCCTGGCTGTCGCACACGGGTCTTGCCCGCACGGCGTCCGGGGTTTCCCCTGACGGGCGCGCGGGCGGTTGCGCGCTACCATCGGCAACACATTCGTTCGTTGATCCCGAGCAGAGGAGACCCCATGCGCATGATCCGCCAACTGGCCGCCGCCCTGGGCATCGGTGCGGCCTTGGTCGCCGGCAGCGCCGCCGCCCAGTCCACACAGTTCGTCAACGTCCTCACGGGCGGGCAAAGCGGCGTTTATTACCCCGTCGGCGTCGCGCTGTCGCAGATCTACGCCAAGGAGATCCCCAACGCCCGCAGCACCGCCCAGGTGACGCGCGCCTCGGCCGAAAACCTCAACCTGCTGCAATCGGGGCGCGGCGAAGTCGCCTTCACGCTGGCCGATACGCTGTCCGACGCCTGGAAGGGCAATGAGGAAGCCGGCTTCAAGCAAAAGCTCGACAAGCTGCGCGGCATTTCGGGCCTGTACAACAACTACATCCAGATCGTGGCCAACGCCGACTCGGGCATCCGCACCCTGGCCGATCTGAAGGGCAAGCGCGTCTCGGTTGGGGCCGCGCGCTCCGGCACCGAGCTCAACGCACGCGAGATTCTCAAGGCCGCGGGCCTGTCCTACAGCGACCTGGCCAAGGTGGAGTACCTGCCTTTCGGTGAATCGGTGGAGCTGATGAAAAACCGCCAGCTCGATGCCACGCTGCAGTCCGCGGGCCTGGGGGTGGCCTCCATCCGCGACCTGGCGACGGCAATCAAGATCGTGGTCATCCCCGTGCCGGCCGACGTGGTGGCCAAGGTGGGCGACCCGGCCTACCAGCCGGCGGTGATCCCGGCCAACACCTACACCGGCCAGACCGCGGATGTGCCGACGGCGGCCGTCCCCAACTTTCTGGTCACCCATGCCGGCGTGCCCGAGGATGTGGTCTACCGCATGACCAAGGCCATGTACGACAACCTGGATACCCTGTACGCCGCCCACAACGCCGCGCGTGCCATCAAGCGCGAGAACGCGATCAAGGGCATGCCGGTGCCGCTGCACCCGGGTGCCGAGCGTTACTACCGCGAGGTCGGTCTGCTGAAGTGATCGCCGCATGAACGCCGCCACGGACTCCCCGCCGGCGGCCACCCCCTCCCTTCGGGCCGACCTGCGCGGCCCGATTTTTTGGGTGGCCCTCGCCTTCGCCGCATTCCAGCTTTGGATGGCGGCCTTCCATCCCTTGTCCAGCCAGGTCATTCGGGCCATGCACGTTGGCTTTGTGCTGTGGCTGGTCTTCCTGCTGTATCCGCCATTCCGGCAACACCCGGGCTGGCTCGGTCGGGCCGGCCAGGCCCTGGGCTGGGGCCTGGGCCTCGCCGGCCTGGGCACGGGGCTCTACCAATGGGTTTTCGAGGCCGACCTCACCCAGCGCGCCGGCGAACTGGCGGGCTGGGACTGGTGGGTCGGCATCGTCGCGATCGCCCTGGTCTTCGAGGCGGCCCGGCGCGTCATGGGCTGGGGTTTGCCCATCATTTGCGCGGTCTTTCTGGCCTATGGCACGTTCGGGCAACACCTGCCGGGCGCGCTGGCCCACCGCGGCTACGACTGGGAGATCCTCATCGCCACGCTGGGCTTTGGCACCGAGGGCATCTACGGCACACCAACCTATGTGTCGTCGACCTACATCTTTCTGTTCATTCTGTTCGGCGCGTTTCTGGAGCAGGCCGGCATGGTGCGGCTGTTCACCGACTTCGCCATGGGGACGGTGGGCCACTCGCACGGCGGGCCGGCCAAGGTGGCGGTGATCTCGTCGGGCCTGATGGGCACGATCAACGGCTCCGGCGTCGCCAACGTGGTGACGACGGGACAGTTCACCATCCCGCTGATGAAGCGCTTTGGCTACAGCCCGGCGTTTGCCGGCGGCGTCGAGGCCACCTCCAGTATGGGCGGACAGATCATGCCGCCGGTGATGGGGGCGGTGGCCTTCATCATGGCGGAGACGATCAACGTGCCCTATCTGGCCATCGTCAAGGCGGCGCTGATTCCGGCGATCCTGTACTTCGTGACGGCGTTTTGGATGGTGCACCTGGAGGCCGGGCGCAAGGACCTGATGGGCCTGCCCCGGGAGCAGTGTCCCGACCCGTGGGCCGCGGTGCGCGCGCGCTGGTACCTGCTGCTGCCGCTGGTCTGTCTGGTCGCGCTGCTGTTTTCCGGCTACACGCCCATGTTCTCCGGGACAGTGGGGCTGGCCCTGACGGTGGTGTTGATCTTTGGGGCCGCGGTGATGCAGGGCGTGCGCGGACTGCCGCTGCGGGTGCTGCTCTGGGTGCTGCTGGCGCTGGCGTGCAGCGGGTTCTTCCGGTTTGGGGCAGGCACCTTTTTCGTGGTGACGGCTGCGCTGGTGGGGCTGACCTATGTGCTGCGCGTCGGCGCCGACGCCCGCAGGACGGCACTTCAGGCACTGGTGGATGGCGCGCGCCACGCGCTGCCGGTGGCATCGGCCTGCGCGCTGGTGGGGGTCATCATCGGCGTCATCAACCTGACCGGCGTGGCGGCCGAAATCGGCGGGCACGTCATCGCCATCGGCCGGGACAACCTGCTGCTGGCCCTGTTTTTGACCATGCTGACCTGCCTGGTTCTGGGCATGGGCATCCCCACGATCCCCAACTACATCATCACCAGCTCGCTGGCGGCACCGGTGCTGCTGGAGCTGGGCGTGCCGCTGATCGTGTCGCACATGTTCGTGTTCTATTTCGGCATCATGGCCGATCTGACACCCCCAGTGGCGCTGGCCGCGTTCGCTGCGGCGCCGATCGCCCGCGAGTCGGGGTTGAAGATCAGCCTAAATGCCGTGCGGGTCGCCGTGGCCGGGTTCGTGGTGCCGTACATGGCGGTGTATAGCCCGGCGCTGATGCTGCAGGGCGACCCCACCTGGCTGGCCGTGGTTTGGGTGGTTTTCAAGGCGCTGGTGGCCATTGGCCTGTGGGGCGCGGGAGCAATCGGCTTTCTGTGGGGCCCGCTGGTGTGGTGGGAGCGGGTCTGGGCCATCGTCGCCGCCACCCTGCTGGTGATGGCGCTGCCTGTCACGGACGAAGCCGGTCTGGCGGGCACCGTGGCGCTGCTGCTGTGGCACGGCCTGCGCCGGCGCCGCCGCCCGCCCGTGCGGGCGGGTTGAGCGGCGGCCATGGCCGAGCCCGCAGCCTGGGCGCTGTGTCTGCTGTGGGCGGCCTCGGCCGCGGATCTGCCACCGACGGACGGGGGACCGCCGCTGGGGGCTGAAGTCGTTCTGCCCGCGCGCACCGTGACGCTGGCATGGGCGCATTCCATCGAGCGTGTGCGGTGGGAGGAGTCCTACGCCGTGCTCGCCCCCACCGACACCGGACCGCGTTGCGCCCCCGCGCGGGACGGCGCTCTGTGCCCGCTGTGGGCCCGCGTGCGGGGATCGGGCGCGGGGATGGAGCCGGCGCCGGACGCCGTGTGGCGCGATGGCGGGTATGAATGGTCGCCGCCCCCCGTCGCCCTTCCCGCCTTGCGGTTGATGCACTCGGCCTACACGGCGGACTACATCGTGTGCCTGGATGACCGGTGCCGGCCGCTGCGCGAGTGGGCCACCCCCGTCCAGTCCGGCGCCGGCGCATCCGACGCGGGCGCGGTGCGGCTGCGCCCGTGCCGAGTGACCGACGATGGCCCGGCGAGCGAGGGCGTCAAGCCGACACCGGCAGCAAAAACGTCTGGCTGATGCGCGTGCCCAAGGCGTTGACCCGCTCCAGAAACTGCGTCAGGAAGGCGTGCAGCCCGTTGGCGAGAATCTCGTCGATGCGGGCGAAGCGCAGTTCGGCGCGCAGCCGGCCGGCGTGGCGCTCGGTCTCGGCCGAGTGGTCGTTGCGCACGGCCTCCAGGTTGCGCACCACCTCGTCCAGGCAGGCCGTGAGGCTGCGCGGCATGTCCCGGCGCAGGATGAGCAGCTCGGCCACCCGCTCGGGCGTGATGACGCTGCGGTAGACCTTGCGGTAGATCTCGAAGGCGCTGACGCTGCGCAGTATGCTGCTCCAGTGGTAGAAGTCCAGCGTCGGATCGGCGGCCGACAGGGGGCCGGCGGGTGCGGACACATCGGGCGCCACGGCATGGAACTTGACGTCCAACATACGCGCGGTGTTGTCGGCGCGCTCCAGAAACGTGCCCATGCGCAGGAAGTGAAAAGCCTCGTCCTGCAACATGGTGCCGTAGGCTACCCCACGCGAGACGTGCGAGCGGAACTTGACCCACTCGAAAAAATGCCCCGGATCGCGCTCGAAGTCGCCGGCACACAGCAGGCGCTGCAGTTCCAGCCAGGTCTGGTTCTGGGTCTCCCACATCTCGGTGGTGAGCACGCCGCGCACGGCACGGGCGTTTTCCCGCGCTGCGCGCAGGCACGAGAAGATGCTCGACGGGTTGTGCTCGTCGCGCACCATGAAGTGCAGCACGTCGCGCGCGCTGATCTCGCCATACTGGTATTGGTAGGCGGGCATCAGCTCGCTGATGCGCAAAAGCCCCTCCAAGCCTTGCCGTGCCACCGCGTCGGACTGCGGCAGCAGCGAGGTCTGATAGTGCACGTCCAGCATGCGGGCGGTGTTTTCGGCGCGTTCGGTGTAGCGCGCCATCCAGAACAAGTGATCGGCGGTGCGGGACAGCATGTCGGCCTCCAGAAAAATCGGGCAAGGGTTGGGGTCAGGCTTCCAGCACCCAGGTATCCTTGGTACCGCCGCCCTGCGATGAGTTGACGACCAGCGACCCCTCGCGCAGCGCGACGCGCGTCAGGCCCCCGGGCACCATCTGCACGGTCTTGCCGGACAGCACGAAAGGACGAAGGTCGATGTGCCGCGGCGCGATCCCCTGCTCGACATAGGTGGGGCAGGTGGACAGCGACAGGGTCGGCTGGGCGATGTAGTGGTCGGGGCGAGCGCGCAGCGCTGCGCGGAAGTGCTCGATCTCCGCCGCTGTGGCCGCGGGACCGACCAGCATGCCGTAGCCACCGGCGCCATGCACTTCCTTGACGACCAGCTCGGGCAGGTGGTCCATGATGTAGGCCAGGTCCTGCGGATCGCGCCCCAGGTAGGTCGGCACGTTGGCAAGGATGGGCGACTCCCCCAGATAGAACTCGATCATCTTAGGCACGTAGGGGTAGAGGGATTTGTCGTCCGCCACACCGGCGCCGATGGCGTTGCACAGGGTCACGTTGCCGCGGCGGTAGGCGTCCAGCAGCCCGGCGCAGCCCAGGGTGGAGTCGCGCCGAAACGCCAGCGGATCCAGAAAATCGTCGTCGATGCGGCGATAGATCACATCCACCCGCTGCGGCCCGCGTGTAGTGCGCATGTAGACGAAGCCGTCGCGCACGAACAGGTCTTGGCCCTCCACCAGCTCCACCCCCATCTGCTGGGCCAGGAAGGCATGCTCGAAATATGCGCTGTTGTAGATGCCCGGCGTCATGACGACGACGGTCGGCTCGGCCGTGTGGCCAGGGGCGACGGCGCGCAGCGTCTCCAGCAACAGGTCCGGGTAGTGCGCCACCGGGGCGACACGGTGGTCGCGGAACAGATCGGGGAACAGCCGCATCATCATGCTGCGGTCCTCGAGCATGTAGCTCACCCCGGAGGGCACGCGCAAGTTGTCCTCCAGCACATAGTACTGGACTTCCCCCGTGCCGCCCGGTATTGGTGCACGCACGATGTCGATGCCCGCAATGTGGGCATATACGCCCATCGGCACGTCAACGCCCACCATTTCGGGGCGAAACTGGGCATTGCGCTCCACCTGCTCGCGCGGCACGACGCCGGCGCGCAGGATTTCTTGCCCGTGGTAGATGTCGTGGATGAAGCGGTTGAGGGCCGTCACCCGCTGCACCAGCCCGCGCTGCAGTAGCTGCCACTCGTGCGCAGGGATCACGCGGGGAATCAGGTCGAAGGGGATTAGGCGCTCCGTCCCCGCGCCGTCTTCATCCTTGTCGCCATACACGGCAAAGGTGATGCCGACGCGGCGAAAGAGCATTTCCGCCTCCTCCCGGCGTGCGGCCATGCGCGCCGGCGGTTGCTGGGCCAGCCAGCGGGCATAGGCAGCGTAGTGGGGGCGCACGCCGCCGTCGGCGGCGGTCATTTCGTCGTATCCGGTGCGGGGGGCTGGGGTCATGGTTGGGTCCCTGGGCGTTTGCGGCGCGGAACGAAGCCGACGCTCGCCCCGCGGTCTGCAGTCCATGGTAGCAAGGTGCGGACCAGACGGCGCACCGGCCCACCGTGACGTGTCACCAAGCGGTCACAGACGGCCGGTTCGCTGTCGCGCTGCGTGAACGCCATGGTTACGCCCATCCTGACCCTGCCCGGCACCTCGGCGCCACCCGACCCGAACAGCGTGCGCACCCTGCTGCGGGCGGGCGCGCTGTACATGCACCTGCAACCCATCGTGGACGCCGCGGCGCGCCGCGTCGTCGGGCACGAGGCCCTGGTGCGCACACCCGCCGGCTGTGCCTGGCGCACGCCGGACAAGCTGTTTGCCGCCGCCCAGCGCGAAGGCTGCACGCTGGAGCTGGAACACGCCTGCCTGGTCGCGGCCTTGGCGCGCCGCCACGACACGCCCGGTCAACTGTTCGTCAACCTGAGTGCGCAAGCGCTGGTGCATGGTGCGCTGCGCATGGGTGAGCGACCGGGCGTGGCCGACCCGCTGCAGACGGCAGGACTGGACCTAGCCGGTGTGGTGCTGGAGCTGACCGAACATGAGCGGGTGCACGACCTGGCCGCCGTGCAAGAGGCGCTGTCGGTCTGGCGTGCCGCGGGCGCCGCGCTGGCACTGGACGATTTCGGCGACGGGCGCTCCAGTCTGCGGCTGTGGTCGGAGCTCCGCCCGGAATACGTCAAGATCGACAAGTACTTCGTGCGCCGGGTGCACCAGGAGGGCCATAAGCTCAAGACCCTGCGCGCGCTGCAGCAACTGGCGGACACGTTTGGCTCGCGCCTGATCGCCGAAGGCGTGGAAGAGACGGACGAGCTGATGGTGCTGCGCGATCTGGGCATCCCATTCGTGCAGGGCTATCTGCTGGGGCATCCGCGCACCGAGCCCACCCCAGACGTGCCCGCGGCGGCGCTGGCGGTGCTGGACAGCCGCGAGATCGCGGTGCTGCCGGAGGACCGCCCCATCATCCACCGCGGGCTGACGGCCCGCACCCTGCTGGTCGATGCGCCGACCCTGCCCGCCGACGCCACGCACGAAGACGCGCTGGAGCTGTTTCACCACCACCCCGAGCTGGAGGCCGCGGCGCTGGTGGCCGGAGGTTACCCCGTCGGCCTGATTGCCCGGCGCACGCTGCAGGAGCTGTCGATGCAGCGCTACTTCCGGGATTTGTACGGCCGCCGTCCGTGCCTGCTGCACGCGAGCGCCGACCCGCTGTGCGTGGATGTGCACACCCCCATCGAGCAGCTCACGCAGGTGCTGACCTCGCCCGATCAGCGCTATCTGCGCGACGGCTTCATCATCACCGAAGGCGGCCGCTACCTGGGTCTGGGCACGGGCGAGCAGCTCGTGCGCCGCGTGACCGAGGCGCGCATCGAAGCCGCCCGCCACGCCAACCCCCTGACCTCTCTGCCGGGCAGTGTGCCGCTGACCCTGCACATCGAGCGGCTGCTGGACCACGGCGAGGCCTTCACCGCCTGCTATGCGGATCTGAACCACTTCAAGGCCTTCAACGACCACTACGGCTACTGGCGCGGCGACGAGATGATCCGCCTGCAAGCCCGCTGCCTGACGGGCGCCTGCGACCCGCGGCGGGATTTCATCGGACACGTCGGCGGCGACGACTTCGTGCTGCTAATGCAAAGCGCCGATTGGCACGACCGCCTGCTGGCGGCGGTCGAGCGCTTCAACCGCCTGGCCCGCGATCTGTACGACCCCGCGGCCCGGCAGGCCGGCGGCATCCTGGCCGAGGACCGACACGGGGTGATGCGCTTTCACGGCTTGACAACCGTGAGCATCGGCGTGGTGCGCGTCTCCCCCGGCCGCTACCGCAGTGCCGAGCAGGTGGCCAGCGCGGCGGCCGCCGCCAAACACCTAGCCAAGCAGACCGAGCGCGGCATCCATGTGATCGCGGAGGACCGGTAGGCCCCCCTGGCAGGCGGTCAATCCGCACCGGCGCCCGACGCCGCATCGGCGCGTGGGTTTTCGGTGCCGGCAGTGCCCGCGTGTGGCACAGCGTGCCAGTAGCGCGGCGCTCGGGCCCGTTCGCAGGCCAGGGCGGCCGGCTCTGCGCTTTGCCAGGTGACCGCGCCGCAGGTCGGGGTGGCCACCCAGGGAATGCCGCGCGCCTGCAGCCGCTGCAGGACCGCCGGGTGCGGGTGGCCATAGCGGTTGCGCCACCCCGCCTGGATGACCACCGCGCGGGGGCGAAGCGCGTCCAGCCAGACGGTCCCCGTGGAGGTGCGGCTGCCGTGGTGCGCCGCGACCAACAGGCCGGTGCGCAGCGTCGGATTGGCCGCGACCAGGGCTGCTTCCTCCTCCTGGCGGATGTCCCCCACCAGCAGGGCAGCGCGCTCCCCTTGACCAATGCGCAGCACGCACGAGCGGGCGTTGTCGCCCCCTTGTCGTGGCGGTACCCAGTCGGGCGCTGGCGGGTGCAAAAATTCGAAGGACACGCCGTCCCAGGCCCACGACACGCCGGCGGCACACATATGCACCCGGCCCGCATGCCGCGCCCCGGGGTCGAAGGATGCCCACCAGGTCGCGGCAGGGAAGGCCTGGGCCAGCGTCGCCATCCCCCCCGCGTGGTCGCTGTCGTCGTGGCTGATGACAACCGCGTCGGGCACGCTGCCCAAGGCGCGCAGCCATGGCAGCAGCACGCGCTCGGCCGCATCGCTACGCCCCATCGGCGGGCCGCTGTCGAACACCAAAGTGTGGCGGGCGGTGCGCACGATCGCGGCACTGCCCTGCCCCACGTCGGGCAGCAGCACCTCGAACGCCCCGGGTGGCGGGGTGGAGGGCCGGTAAGCCAGCACGGGCCACAGCAGCCACAACCCCCACACCCGCCAGCGCCACGGGGCGCGCCACACCAGCAGCGCCGCCCCGGCGCACGCGGCCACGGCCAACGCCAGGGGCGGCGCCGGCCGCTCCCACACGGCCATGGGCCACGCCGCCAGCCACCGCAGGACGGCCAATAGCCCCTGCGCCAGCCACGCGGCGGCGTCCCACAAGGGTTCCACAGCGACACCCGCCAGCGCCAACGGCGTCAAAGCCCATGTCACCCAGGGAATGGCGATCAGATTGGCCAGCAGGCCGATGACGGACACCTGACCAAACAGCAGCAGCGTCAGCGGCGCCAGCGCCACGGTGATGACGGCCTGCACCCGCAACAGCCCCGTCAGCGCGTGGCGCAGGCGCTGCCCCAGGCCGGTGGGTTGCCACGACACCCCGCCCTGGCCAAACAGCACCGCCACGGCAACGAAACTCAGCCAGAAGCCCGGCTGCAGCAAGGCCCAGGGGTCGAGCGCCACGGCCACCACCATGGCGGCCAACCAGGTCGCGGCCCACGGCCAGCGTCGCCCGCTCAAGCGCAGGGCCACGACCAGCCCGAGCATGCTCACCGTGCGCTGGGCGGGCACGCCCCAGCCCGCGAACAGGGCATAGGCCGTGGCCAGTGCCACGCCTCCCACCCCAGCGGCCACGGGCACCGGCCAGCACAGCAGCACGGCGGGCCAGCGCCGCCCCACGCCCCGCCAGACGAGCCCCATCGCCACGGTGGCAATCACCGCGAACATCGTCACATGCAGGCCCGAGATGGAGACCAGATGGGCCACGCCCGTGGCGCGGATGGCGGCCCACTCACGGGCAGGGATCGCCCCCTGGTCGCCCGTGACCAAGGCCGCGACCAGCCCGACCGCCGCCGGCTCGTGCCCAGGCTGGAGCCGCTCCACGATCGCATCGCGCACGATCGTGCGGGCCCGCTCCACCGGGTGCAGCCACGGATCGTCGGCAAGGCGGCGCGCGGCCTCGTGTCGCCAGCCCGCCAACACGGTGCCCGTGCCGACGATGCCCTCGCGCCACAGCCAGGCTTCGGCATCGAAGCCATGCGGATTGGCCAGCCCGCGCGGCGCGCGCAAGCGCAGGCTGCCCTGCCACGTCTCGCCGGGCAGCACCGGCGGCACGGCGGCTTCGCCGCGCAAGGCACCATAGGACCGCCCGGTCAGGCGGATCGTCCCCCGAATCGGCAGGTCACGCCCGTCGCGCGTGCGGGCCTGCAGCACCTGTGCCTCGAACGCCACGCTCTGGGCGCTACGGCGGGGCATGGTCGTCACCCGCCAGACCGCCTGCACGAGCGCACCGTCCGCGGCTGACGGCAACGACTGGGCGGCAAACCCGACGGCCCGCCCGCCCGTGGCGGCGAAGGCCAACGCAGCCGCGACCGGCAACCAACCCCACCGGCTGCGGGGCCAGCGTCGCATCGACCACACCAGCCCCGCGCCCGCCATCAACGCCAGCAGCGCCAGCGCCCCGTAACCCACACCCGACCAGAGCGACTCCTGCGTGAGCTGCAGCGCCGTCCCCAGGACCCACCCCAGCATGGCCGGCCCCCAGACCCGGCGGACCGCGGCCACCCCTACCACGATGCGTGCGCCTTTGGGCATGGCGCGATCTTTGCTAGGCTCTATCGCGGGCGGCCCCGGATGCGCCCGACGCCCCATAGGCATGTCCCCCTCCCTGTTTTTCCCTTCGCCAGAGCACCATGGCCATCCACGTCGCGCTCTGCCACATCACCCATTATCGATACAACCGGCTCGTCCGCCTGGGCCCGCAGGTGGGGCGCCGGCGCCCGGCGCCCCACAGCCGCACGCGCATCCTGTCCTACACCCAGCGCGTCGCGCCGGAGCCGCACTTCATCAACTGGCAGCAGGACCCCTTTTCCAACTACCAGGCGCGGCTGGTGTTTCCCCAACCCACGCGGGAATTTCAGGTCACCGTCGAGCTGGTGGCCGAGATGGCGGTGTTCAACCCGTTCGACTTTTTTCTGGAGCCTTCGGCGGAGCACCACCCCTTTGCCTACGCGCCCGAGCTGGCGGCGGAACTGGCCCCGTATCTGGCCCGCGAACCTCTAACGCCACGGTTGCAGGCCTACCTAGACAACATCGAACGCGGCCCGCGGCGCACGGTGGATTTTCTGCTCGACCTGAACCGCCGGCTGCAACAGGACATTGCCTACACCATCCAGCTGGCCCCGGACGTCAAAACGGTCGATGGCCCGAGCGGCCCCGAGGCCGACTTCACCGACCTGCACGCCTGGTGCGAAGTGTTTCTGCCGGGCGCGGGCTGGATCGGGCTGGACCCCACGTCCGGCTTGCTTGCCGGGGAAGGTCACATCCCGCTCGCCTGCACGCCACAACCGTCCAGCGCCGCCCCGATCGAGGGTTTGCTGGACGAGTGCAAGGTGGACTTCCAGCATGAGATGTCGGTGGTGCGCATCCACGAATCGCCGCGTGTCACCAAGCCCTACACCGAGGCCCAGTGACAAGCCATCGACGCACTGGGCCACCGGGTGGACGCCGCACTGAGCGCGGGTGACGTGCGGCTGACGATGGGCGGCAAGCCCACCTTCGTCGCCACGCGCGACCGCGACGCCGCGGAATGGAATACCGACGCGCTGGGCCCCACCAAGCGGACCTATGCCACGGAGTTGCTACACCGATTGCGGGACCGCTACGGCCGCGGCGGTTTTCTGCACCTGGGGCAGGGCAAGTGGTATCCGGGCGAACAACTGCCGCGCTGGGCGCTGTCGCTGGGCTGGCGCGCGGACGGCGAGCCGTGCTGGGGCAACCCCGACCGGCTGGCCGACGAACGCATGCCGGCTGCCTACACCGCCGAGGACGCCCGCCGGTTTGCCGTCGCGCTGGCGCGGCGGCTAGGACTGACGACGCAGACCCTACAGCCGGCCTACGAGGACACCTGGTACCACCTGTGGCGCGAGCGGCGCTTGCCAGTCAATGTGGGCCCCTTCGACGCCCGGCTGGACGATCCGATGGAGCGGGCGCGCCTGCGGCGCGTGTTCCAGCAAGGACTCGCGGCCGAGGTGGGCTATGTGCTGCCCCTTGAGGCGACCGAGCGGGGCTGGCGTACAGGGCCCTGGTTCGTGCGTGACGAGCGGCTGTACCTGGTGCCCGGCGACTCCCCCATGGGCTACCGGCTGCCGCTGGATTCCCTGCCCTGGGCGGCGCCCAGCGACCAACCACTGTGGATCCCCGCCGACCCCTTTGCCGCCACCAGCCCGCTGCCTGGTACGACGGCACTGCGGCGACAGTTCGCTGCTGCCGTCCAGAGCCGCGCAATACAGCGGAGCCGCACCGATACCCCCTGCCGGGCGAATCGGCCGCCGGCGTGGTGCGCACCGCGCTGTGCGTGGAGGCGCGCGACCCCCAACGCGCCACGGCTTTGCGTTCGAGATGGCCTGGTTCGAGCCGCGTTTCGAGTTCCTCTTCCCCCTCATCGGCGATCTGCAGGTGCGCGGCATCGAGCTGACGTTGCGCCATGCGCTGGAGCCTTGGCATGTGATGGGCGAGGAAGGCGCCATCGGCGGCACCGTGCGCTACGTCGACTCGTCGCTGGAGCGGCTGGAGGTGCGCGTCAGCGGCTGGAACGATCACCGCTACGTGGTGACGGTCAACGGCCATGCCTTGCCGCTGCAGCCCACGGGCACTGCGGGCGAGTATGTCGCTGGCGTGCGCTACAAGGCGTGGAATCCGCCGTCGTCGCTGCACCCCACCATCGGCGTCCACGCCCCGCTGACCTTAGACGTGGTCGACACCCGGAACGCACGCTCACTGGGCGGCTGTCAGTACCACGTGCCCCACCTCGGCGGACGCAACTACGACTCGCTGCCCGTCAACGCCTACGAGGCGAAGAGCCGGCGGCGGGCGCGCTTCTTTCGCTTCGGGCACACACCCGGCCCGATCACCGTCACCCCCGCCACCCCGAGCCGCGAATTCCCCTTCACGTTGGATCTGCGGCGCGTCCGACGTCGGCGCCGCCGGCGGCGCGTGCTTCGGCGATACTCCCGGTGGTGAACCGTGTGACCATTCCCCCTTCCTCCACCCGTCCGCTGCGCACCCGCGCGGGCGACCTTGCGCGGCCCAGCGAACAGGCGGCCGCACGGGGGGAGCCGTTTCCGCCTGGTCACTTCGACGAGTGGCACAGTGGCGCGCTCGATGCCTGCGGCCTGTCGCCGGCCTGGGCGCAGTTCTTTGACGAGCTGGGCCCCAGCGGGCTGGACGAGTTGCCCGCGCTTGCGAGCGCTCTGCAGCGGCAGATTCGCGACAACGGCACCACCTACAACGTCTATGCGGATGCGGACAACCCCCAGCGCCCGTGGTCGCTGGATTTGTTTCCCTTCATCGTCGCGCCGCAGGACTGGGCGCACCTGGAGGCGGGCATCCTGCAGCGCGTGCGGCTGCTGGATGCCGTGCTGGCCGACCTGTACGGCCCGCGCACGCTGCTGCGCGACGGCTTGATCCCGCCCGCCCTGGTGCAAGGACACCCCGGCTACCTGCGCGCCATGCACGGCGTGCGCCCGCCCGGGGACACCTGGCTGCACATCGCCGCCTTCGACCTCGCCCACGGCCCCGACGGGCAGTGGTGGGTGGTCTCGCAGCGCACCCAGGCCCCGTCCGGACTTGGCTATCTGCTGGAAAACCGCCTCGCCATCGGTCGCCTGTTTTCCGGGGCCTTCGAGGGCCTGCGGGTGCAGCGGCTGGCCGCCAGCTACCGGGCGCTCATGCGCGGGCTGGCGGCGCTGTCGCCGCGCGGGGCCGAGTCGCGCATCGCCCTGCTGACGCCTGGCCCGTACAACGAGACCTACTTCGAACACGCCTTCTTGGCGCGCTACCTGGGCCTGCCGCTGGTCGAGGGCAGCGATCTGATCGTGCGGGATCATCGGCTCTACCTGAAGACCCTGCAGGGGCTGGAGCCGGTCGACGTGCTCATCAAGCGCCTGGACGACGAGTGGCTGGACCCGCTGGAACTGCGCGCGGACTCCACGCTGGGCGTGCCGGGCCTGCTGCAGGCCGTGCGCGCCGGCCACCTGCTGCTGGCCAACGCCCCGGGATCGGCGCCGCTGGAGTCGCCGGCGCTGCTCGGCTTTCTGCCGGCGATCCAGGAGCGCTGGTTCGGCGCGCCGCTCAGCCTGCCGTCCTTGCCCACCTGGTGGTGCGGCGAGGCGGCCGCACTCGCGGATGCGCTGCCCCGGCTGGATCGGGCCGTGGCCAAGCCCACCCGCCCCGGCCGCGACATCGAAACCCTGCTCGGCCCAAGCCTATCCCAGGACGAGCGCCAGGCGCTGGCCGAGCGCATCCGCCAGCGGCCCGATGACTTCACCCTGCAGGCCTATCTGCCGCTGTCGCAGCAACCGGCGTGGCGCCAGGGCCGCATCGTGCCGCGCTCGGCGATGCTGCGCGTGTTCGCCCTGGCCAACGGTCCGCGTTCTTGGCGGGTGCTGCCCGGCGGGCTGGTCCGCCTGGCCCCGGGCGGGCAACAGATCGTCTCGATGCAGCGCGGGGGCAGCAGCGCCGATTGCTGGGTCCGCACCCACGGCGACATCGACCGCACGAGCTTGCTGCGCCAGGCACCCAGCACCCTGTCGCTGGCGCTGCACAAGCGGCCCGTGACCAGCCGCGCCGCGGAAAACCTGTTCTGGCTGGGGCGCTACAGCGAGCGCGCCGAAAACACCGTCCGGCTGGCCCGCATCGCGCTGCAAGGCCTGCGCGGGGAGGACGCCAGCGACCCCGCCGTCCTGGCCTGGCTGACCGCCTGCGTGCGGCACAGCGGGCTGGTGCTGCCCCAAGTGCCGGACGCCGCCCAGGCACCTCGGGTTTTCGCGCGCGCCCTGGTGGCCCAGCTGGGCGCCGACAGCGGCGCCACCAGCGTCGGCTTCAACCTGCGCGCGCTGCGCCGCGCTGCCGACCAGGTGCGCGAGCGCCTCTCGCAAGAGCAGCGCAAACTGATCGATGCGCTGGCCACCGATTTCGACGGCCGCTGCCGGGCGTGGGCGCGACGGGCCGACGGCGGCGAGGCCGAGGTCTTCGCCGTTCTGGAAGACACCAGCGAACGCCTGTCCGCCATCACGGGCGCGCAGGTCGATCGCATGGTGCGCGACGACGGCTGGCGGCTGCTGAGCATCGGGCGGCTGATCGAGCGCGTCGCCGCGCTGGCGCATGCGCTGGCGGCCGCCTTGCAAACCGGCGCCATCGACAGCGACGCCGGCTACGAGGCCCTGCTCGGGCTGTTCGACAGCACCATCACGTTTCACGCCTTGTACCAGCAGCGCCGCGATCTGGTGGCACTGCTGGACCTGCTGGTCACCCACCGCGACAACCCGCGCGCGCTGGCCTGGGTGCTGTCGAGCCTGCGCGCCCGGGTGCGCAAGCTGCCCCAGAACGAACGCGTGGCGGGTCAGGATCTGCTGGCGCTGCTGCCGGATCCGGACGGCTGGGACCTGGTGACGCTCAGCGGGGCCAAGGGCGGGTACGGCCCCGCGGCGGCGACCACGCATTTGCGCCTGATCGAACTGCTGCAGACCTGCGAATCGTCCGTGCTGGGCCTGTCGGAGCGGCTGGGGCACACCTATTTCAGCCACGCGGACGGCACCGCGCAGACCCTGCTGGCTTGACCGCTGCCGTGCGCCTGCACATCCGCCACCACACCCAGTACCGCTACCACAGTCCGGTGGTGTCGTCGCACCACATCGCCATCCTGCACCCGCGTAACGCGGCGGGCCAGCGGGTCGTCTCCCACCGCCTCACCGTCGCCCCCCCGCCGGCCTATCAAACGCAGGCGGTGGACGTCTACGGCAATCGGCGCACGCTGTTTGCCATCTATCGCCCGCATACAGCCATCGACGTCGTGGCCGACTCCGTGGTCGACATCGAGGCGCCGACCCAGCCTGAGAAGGATGAACCCTGGGAGCAGGTGCGCGACCGGCTGCGCTACCAGGCAGGGGCGTCCTATCTCCCCGAGGCGGAGTTCGTCTACGCCTCCCCTCACATTCCCCGCGAGGCGCTGATCGATCCCGATCTGATCGCCTACGCTCGGGCCAGTTTCCCCCCGGCAGGTGGGTGGCTGGCGGGCTGCCGCGACCTGACCGCCCGGCTGCATGCGGATTTGGCCTACGCCCCGGCGAGCACCGAGGTGCACACGCCGCTGCTGGCGGCGTTTCGCCAGCGTCGCGGGGTGTGCCAGGACTTCGCCCATGTGCTGATCGGTGCGTTGCGCGCGCTGGGCCTGCCCGCACGGTATGTGAGCGGCTATCTGCTGACCCAGCCACCGCCGGGCCAGCCCCGCCTGGTGGGGGCGGATGCATCCCACGCCTGGGTGGAGGTGCCCTGGGGCGAGCGCTGGTTCGACCTCGACCCGACCAACCGGCGCTGGGGCTGGGACCGGCCCGACGAGGGCTATGTCACCGTCGCCACGGGACGCGATTACGGCGACGTCTCACCCCTGCGGGGGGTGATCCAGGGTGGTGGCGCGCACGCGCTGCGCGTGGCCGTCACCGTCGCACCGCCGCAGGAATGGACGGCACTTGGCTGGGCCGCGCCGGGCGCCGGCTGACTAGAATGCAGGCCCTTTACGGAGACCCCACATCATGCGCGTTTACGATCGTTTGCAAGCACTCGACATCCAACTGCCCGCCGTGGCGACGCCAGCGGCCGCCTACGTGCCGTTCGTGCAAACCGGCAAGCTGGTGCTGCTCAGCGGCCACATCGCCAAGCACGACGGCAAGCCCTGGGTCGGCCAACTGGGCCTGACCATGACCACCGACGAAGGCAAGGCCGCGGCCCGCGCCGTGGCCGTGGACCTGCTCGGCACGCTGCACGCCGCTTGCGTGGCCGCGGGCACGGATCTCGATGGCGTCAAGCGCATCGTCAAGGTACTCAGCCTCGTCAACTCCACCAACACCTTCACCGAGCACCACCTGGTGACCAACGGTTGCTCCGAACTGTTGGGGCAAGTCTTTGGCCCGCAGGTGGGAGCGCACGCCCGCAGCGCCTTTGGCGTGGCGCAACTGCCCTTCGGGGCATGCGTCGAAATCGAGCTGATGGCCGAACTGGCCTGACGTCCCGCCTCGCCGATCGCCTCAAGCGAGCGGCGGCAGGGCCAGCCCGCTTGCCTCGTAGAGGGTGGCTAAGTCCGTGGCCTGCGCCGGGCTCACTGCACGCGCCAGACGGTCGTGGGCTTGAAGCCGAAGCTGGCGTCGCGCCCTTTGCGGCCACGGGCGGCGCGGGCGTTGTTGAGGCTGCGGATTTCCAGCACCTCATCGCGCCATTTGCCACCCCGCCCCACACCGTCGATGCGCACGCTGCGCAGGTAGGCCACGGCGCCGGCCAGGGTGTCTTTACCCTCCAGGCCCATGAGCATGAGGCCGCGCCCGCCCTTGGGCTGGTGTTTGAGATCGCTCAGATCGAAGGTGAGGATACGCCCGCCGCTGGAGACACAGCAGACCTGGGTGGCCGGAGCCAACGCGGCCTGGGCGTCGCCGCCTTCCGGGGCCGTGGGCGGGGCGAGCACGGTACCGTCCGGGGCAGCCAGCCGCACCACCATGCCGCCACTGACCAGCGCGGGGCGACACACGGTCTCGCCCTCGTTCAGGGTGACGAAGGCCTTGCCGCCCTTCAAACGGCTCGTCATGTCCTCCACCGTAGCCAAAAAACCATGACCGCCCGAGCCGGCGAGCAGCCACATGGACGGCGCGGGCCCCGCCAGGTAATGCACGGGCTGGGTGCCCGGCTCTAGGTCGATCAAGGTGGTGATGGGCTGGCCGTCACCGCGCGCGCCCGGCAGGCTGGCCACCGGCACGCTGTACACCCGGCCATTGCTGCCCAACACGATGAGCGTATCCACCGTGCGGCACTCGAAGGTGCCATACAGGCCATCGCCCGCCTTGAAGGCAAAGCCCGCAGCGTCGTGGCCGTGGCCGGTGCGCGCGCGCACCCAGCCCTTGGCCGACACCACCACGGTGACCGGCTCATCCACCACCCTGATTTCGGCCACGGCCTTCTTCTCGGCCTGGATCAGCGTGCGGCGCTCGTCGCCAAAGGTCTTGGCGTCGGCCTCGATCTCTTTGACCATCAAGCGGCGCAGGCTGGCCGGGTTGGCCAGAATATCTTCCAGCTTGCCCTGCTCCTCGCGCAGCTCTTTGAGTTCCTGCTCGATCTTGATGGCCTCCAGCCGCGCCAACTGGCGCAAGCGGATTTCCAGAATGTCCTCGGCCTGTCGGTCGCTCAAAGCAAAGCGCGCGATCAGCGCGGCCTTGGGTTCGTCGCTGGCGCGGATGATGGCGATCACTTCATCGATGTCGAGAAGCACGGTCTGTCGCCCCTCGAGGATGTGGATGCGGTCCAGCACCTTGTCCAGCCGGTGGCGTGAGCGGCGGGTGATGGTCGTCTGGCGGAAGGCGATCCATTCCTGCAGCATCTGCCGCAGGCTCTTGGGCACGGGCTTGCCGTCCAGCCCCACCATGGTCAGGTTGATGGGGGCCGACGTTTCCAGGCTGGTGTGGGCCAGCAGTGCGGTGATCAGTTCCTGCTGCTCAATGCGGCTGCTCTTAGGCTCGAACACCAGGCGCACGGGCGCTTCTTTGCTGGACTCGTCGCGCACCCCATCGAGCACCGCCAGCATGCTGGCCTTGAGCTGCGTCTGCTCCTGCGTCAGCGCCTTCTTGCCGGCCTTGACTTTGGGGTTGGTGATGTCTTCGATTTCCTCCAACACCTTCTGCGCACTGACGCCGGGCGGCAGCTCCGTCACCACCAGTTGCCATTGGCCGCGGGCCAGGTCTTCGATCTTCCAGCGTGCCCGGACTTTCAGGCTGCCACGCCCAGTGCGGTAGGCTTCGTGGATGTCGGCGGTCGGACTGATGATCTGGCCGCCGCCCGGGTAGTCCGGCCCAGGCAGCAGCGCAAACAGGTCGTCGTCGGACAGCTGCGGGTTTTTGACGAGCGCCACACAGGCGTTGGCCACCTCGCGCAGGTTGTGGCTGGGAATTTCGGTGGCCATGCCCACGGCAATACCGCTGGCGCCGTTGAGCAACACGAACGGCAACCGGGCCGGCAACTGGCGTGGCTCCTCGGTGGAGCCGTCGTAGTTGGGCATCCAGTCCACCGTGCCCTGGTCGATCTCGTCCAGCAGCAGGGTGCTGATGCGGCTCAAGCGGGCTTCGGTGTAGCGCATGGCGGCAGCCCCATCACCATCGCGGCTGCCGAAGTTGCCCTGCCCGTCGATCAGCGGATAGCGCTGCGCAAAGTCCTGCGCCATACGCACCAGCGCATCGTAGGCGGCTTGGTCGCCGTGGGGGTGAAAGCGCCCCAGCACATCCCCCACCACGCGGGCGCTTTTCACCGGCTTGGCCGGCGCGTTGGCGTTCGGGCCGCTGTAGCCCAGGCCCATGCGCTGCATCGCGTACAGGATGCGTCGCTGCACCGGCTTTTGGCCGTCGCACACATCGGGCAGCGCCCGGCCCTTGACGACGCTCAGCGCATATTCTAAATAAGCCCGCTGCGCGTAGGCGGCCAAGCTGTCGGGGTCGGCCACCGGCTCGGCGGGCGACAGGTCGGAAGGGGGCAACACGTCTAGACTCATGCGCGGATTGTCGCTCGCCCCAGGGCCTTTCCCCCAGCCCGCGTCGCGCGATGCGCGGGGGCCGACAATAGCGGGCGATCGCACCATTCCCTTTTTCGACAGGAGACCTCCGATATGTTCAGCCATGTGATGGTGGGCACCAACGACATCGACCGAGCCAAACGCTTCTACGACGCCGTGCTGGGCGTGCTGGGGGCCCCCGAAGGCGTCCGCAGCACCGCCGCCAGCGGTCATGAGCGGGTGTTCTACCGCCACGGAGGTGGCACCTTCGGGGTGTCCCAACCGATCAATGGCGAACCCGCCACCTGCGCCAACGGCGGGACGATCGGCTTCAAATGCGAATCGCCCGAGCAGGTGCAGCGCTTTCACGACGTGGCCGTGGCCCACGGCGGCACCTCCATCGAGGCCCCGCCCGGCCCGCGCCACGGCCCCAGCGGCACGCTCTACCTGGCTTATTTACGCGACCCGGACGGCAACAAACTGTGCGCCCTGCACCGGCCCGCGTGAGTCGTCGCCCGCCCATGTCCCCGCCCGTTGTCCCCAAACGCCGGGGTGTGGCCCGACTCTGGCACGCCGCAGGGCACTCCCTCGATGGACTCCATGCCGGCTGGCACGAGCCGGCCTTTCGGCAGGAAGTGCTCCTGGCCACGGCTCTGGTGCCCACCGCCTTTTGGCTGGGCCGAGACTGGGTTCAGATCGCCCTGCTCGTCGGCTCGGTGATGCTGCTCATGGTGGTGGAGTTGCTCAACACCGCCGTCGAGTCGGTCGTCGATCGCGTAGGCCCCGAATGGCACGCCCTGTCCAAACGCGCCAAGGACCTGGGCAGCGCCGCCGTGCTGCTGTCCCTGCTGTTTGCCGGCGGGGTCTGGGGCGCGGCGCTGTGGACCTGGTGGCGCGGCTGACGGCCGTTTAGCCCGCACGTCGGCACGCCGCCAGCAGATCGCGCTCGGCGTCCAATACCGCGCTGCGCACGCCGAACAGCCCTGCGACGGTATGGAACACATGGTCGTGCGAGACCGGCTCCTGAACGCGCCGCTGCAGGCAGGCCCAATCCAGCCCCAGCCGCCGCTGCATGCCGCCGTTGACCCACAGCAGCATCGGCACATCCTTCTGCTCGCGCGGGGCCACGGCATAGGGCATGCCGTGCAGGTACAGCCCGCCCTCGCCGAGCGACTCCCCGTGATCGGAGACATAAAGCAGCGCCGTGGGGCCGCGCCGCTGCGCCAGCCATCCGATCAGCTCCGCCAACACATGGTCCGTGTAGAGCAGCGTGTTGTCGTAGGCGTTGACGATGTGCGCTGGCTCACACGCCTGCAACTGCGCCGTCGTGCACTCTGGCTGGAAGCGCTTCAACGCCGCCGGCGTGCGCTTGAAGTAGGCCGGCCCGTGGCTGCCCATCTGATGCAGCACCACCAGCGTGCCAACCTGGCGCTTCGCCTCGGGCAAGGCCTGCAGCGCGCCGGGCAGCTCGCGCAGCAGGATCTCGTCGTGGCATTCGTCACCGCGGCACAGTCCCGGGACCTGCAGATGGTCGGTCTGGCGCGACGGCACACGCGCGCACACGCCCTTACAGCCGGACTGGTTGTCCAGCCACGTCACCGCCAGCCCGGCGCGCTGCAGCAGGTCGAGCAGGTTTTCCTGCGCGCGCGAGGGGTTCCAGCGCGCCCGACCCTCCGGCGCAGCCAGGCACGGCACCGAGGTTTGCGTGTTGGTGCCGCACGAGGTGACGGCGGCGAACGACACGATCGGCTGCCCCCGCTGAATGAGCGCGCGCAGGCGCGGCGTGGAGTCGCGCGCGTAGCCATTGAGGCCCCAATTGGCTGCGCGCGCCGTCTCGCCCACCACCAGCACCACCAGCGGCGCCTCGTCCTCACGGGCCGCTGCGGGCAGCGGCTGCACGTCCAGCCCGATGGGCTGCAGCGGCTCGGACGCGAGCGCCCGCTGGCCCACGCCGTGGCGCAGCGCGGCGTAGACGCTGTTGTAGGGATTGATCAGGTAGCGCAGCCCGCGGTCATTGCGCAGCAGCGACGCCAGATCCTGAAAAGTCAGCCACAGCAGGGCAACAGCCAGTGCCAGCGCCACCGCCCCCACGCCGGCGCGAACCAGCAGCGCGCGCCCAACCGGCCACCGCCGAACCGGCAGGCGCCACCATAGCCAGCCGGGCAGCGCCACGCCCAGCACCAGCGTGACCAGCAGGCCTGGGGTCAGCAGGTCGCGCGCCTCGCGCAGGTCGGTCTGGAACACGTTGGCCGCCATCGAGGAATCGACGACGATGCCGTAGGCCAGCATGAAGTAGCTCGCCACCCCAGCCAGCGCCAGCAGTGCCACCCCCACCGGCCGGCGCAGCGGTCCAGCCGCCAGCCACGCCAGCACCGCCAGGTTGACCAGCGCGAGCGCCAGAACCCACGCGAGCGTCACCGTCAAGCCGCGCCAACCCAGCGGCCCCTGCACCTGCCACACCGCCTCCCACAGCGGCACGTTGCCAAGCGCGGCCAGCCAGCCCGCCAGCAGGGCCAGCGCGGCCAGGGGGTGCCAGCCGGCCGCGCTGTCCGCCGCGGTCGAGCCCTCGGCGCCGTCTGCCATTCGTATTCCCGTGCGGATGCCTCTCATGGCCGCGCACGATGACACCCCAGGATTAGCGCAGCCTTAAACCCCCGATCCGCGGCGGCGGACGGGGTCACCGCGACGCGGCACCGGTCTCGGGTCCGGTCGGCGCCGAGGGCCACACCAGCGCGTAGCCGGTGGCCCACGGCGGCGAAGGACTTGCCAGCCGCTCCAGCCGCGCCCCCTCGTGCTCGGCGATGCGCTGCACCAGCGTCAACCCCAGACCCAGGCCGCCGCGGTCGGCGGGTGCCTCACCGCGGCCGCCGCCCTCGTCCAGCACCTCGACCGCCACCGCCCCGTCGGTGCGCGGGCCGACGCGCACCGCCACCCGCGACTGCGCCGGGGTGTGGCGCAGCGCGTTGTCGACCAGGTTGCGCAGCGCCAGCCGCAGCAGCGTCGGCCGGCCGCGGACGACGGTCGGCGGCCCCTGCACCTCGGGCGGGGTACGCCCACCGCCCATCGCCGTGGCGCACTCGTCCGCCACCTCCTGCGCCAGCGCGTGCAGCGCCACCGGCTGCGCGGCCTCGCCGCCCGGGGCGTCGGCACGCGCCAGCGCCAGCAGCTGGGTCAGGATCTCGCCGGCGCGCAGCGCCTCGCGCTCCACCGTCTGCAGGGCCGCCTCGCCGGCGGGCGTGCCCACCTGCAGCCGCGCCAACCGCGCCTGCCACACCAGTGCCGTCAGCGGCGAGCGCAGCTCGTGCGCGACGTCGGAGGTGAAGCGCCGCTCGCGTTGCCACAGTGCGTGCAGCCGCTCGACCAGCGCGTGCAGCGCCCGCTGCACGCGCTGCAATTCGTCGTAGCGCTGTGCCGGGGGCAGGCCACGCGCGGTATCGGCATCGAAGCGCTGCAGGGCCTCGGCCAGCGCCGACAGAGGCGCCAGCCCGCGCCGGATCGCCCACCCCAGCAGCAGCGCGACCAGCGGCAGCAACACCACCGCCGGCCGCACCAGGTGCTCGGCCACGTCGCGCCCCAGCTCCGCATGGCGGCTGACATCCAACCCAACGGCCACCCGGCGCGCGCCATGCCCGGCGACGAACCAGCGCCACGTGCGCACCTCGCCCGCCAGCGGCAACACCAGCGTGTGATAGCCCTCGGGTAACGACGGCGGCAACCGCGCTGCCCAGGCTTACGGATCCCAGCGCAGCGCCCCGCTCTCCCAGACCACCACATGCAGCTCGGGCGCATAGCGCGGCTCCGCCCGCACCGGCAGCGCCGCCGCATCCACTGTGGGAACCGGGCCTTGTACCGGAGCGGTCAACAGCAAGCGCGCGGCGGCCGTCAATTGCCCGTCGCTGATCTCCTTCGCCTCATGAACCGCGGTCTGATAGGCGCTGGCCACGAGCACCAGCCACACCCCCAGCAGCGTGGCCAAGGTCCATGCCAGCAGCCGCCATGCCAGCCGGGGGGCGCGTTCAGCCGTGGCCATCGTCCCCCTCCGCCCGAGGCGGGATGGTGTAGCCGACCCCGCGCACGGTCTGGATCAGGTCCTCGCCGAGCTTGCGCCGCAGGTGGTGCACATGCACCTCCAGCGCGTTGCTCTCCACCGTGTCGTCGAAGCCGTACAGCGCCTGCTCGAGCTGCGCGCGCGTCAACACACGGCCGCGGGCGCGCAGCAGCGCCCACAGCAATGCAAACTCCTTGGCGCGCAGCGCCACCGGCTGACCGTCGCGCCACACCGCGCGCGCGGCCGGGTCGACCCGCAGCGCGCCATGGCGCAACACCGCCTCGGCCTGCCCGGCGCTGCGGCGCAGCGCCACGCGCATGCGCGCCAGCAGCTCCTCCGGTGCAAACGGCTTGACCAGGTAGTCATCCGCCCCGCTGTCCAGCCCCGCCACGCGGTCGGCCAATGCGTCGCGGGCGGTCAGCACCAGCACCGGCGCATGCAGCCCGGCCGCGCGCCGCGCGCGCAGCCAATCGATGCCGTCACCGCCCGGCAATCCGCGGTCCAGCAGCACCAGGTCGAACGGCTCCGCCTGCAGCGCACGGCTGGCGCAGGCCAAGGTCGCGCAGACATCGCAACCATGCCCCTGCGCGCGCAGCAGCGCGGCCACGCCCTCGGCAATGGCGGTGTCGTCTTCGACGATCAGGATGCGCAATCCTTCAATCTCCTGCTCGCGCGGCCTGCGGTCCAACCGACACGCTGGAAGCGTGTCCCCAGGGCGTTGGGGGTTAAGGCCTCGTTAAGCCCAGCGGGCGTTTAATCGTTCGACCGGCCGGCCGGGCTGGCGCCGTCCTTGGCGACACACCCGCGCCCGCCGACACCGCATTTTCACGCAGTGCCGGCAATCTGTCGGCTTTTCGACTGCATGTCTCGCCATGCATACCCCGCCGACAGCCTCTTCTTTTGCATCGATGTTCCGCAGCGCCTGGTTCTGGCGCCTGCCAGGGTTGTGCTTGCTCGTGATCGCAGGTTTGATGCTCACCCCACCCGTCGATGCGTTGGCCGGTGTGCAGCGGTTGACGCGCGCCGCCCCGGATCTGCTGTGGTGGTGGTTGACCTGGCTGGGCGACACACATTTCGCCTTGGCGCTGTTTCTGGCGGCCACCATCGCGACTGGCCACCGCCACGCATCCCCCGCCTTGTTGTGGAGCATCGCGCCCGCCACACTGACCCTGCATGGCATCAAGACGCTGGCGGCAGCCCCCCGGCCCGCCGCCGTCTTGCCCCCTGAAGCCCTCCACATCATCGGCGACGTGCTCAGGCAGGGCAGTTTTCCGTCGGGGCACACGGTCACGGCCTTTACACTCGCGGCTTGCTGGATACTGACCGCTCGCCCCCCGCAGCGCGGGATGGCCGCGGCGGTGTCGCTGCCGTTGGCATTCGCCATCGGCCTGTCGCGGGTCGGAGTCGGGGCGCATTGGCCTCTGGATGTCGCCGTAGGGGCATTGTTGGGGTGGCTTTGTGCCGCCGCGGCCGTCCTCGCCGCCGGGCGCTGGGGGCCGCGCCCGGGGGATGCGCTGCACCGTTGGGAAATCGGCGCCGCCGGCGTGCTCGGTCTGGGATTGTGGTGGCGTACCGTGCCCGCCACCGTCGAACCGCTGGCCCACGCCCTCGGCGGCTTGGTCGTCGGGGTCGCGCTGGTCGCGGCGGCGCGGCGGATCTGGCTGCGCCGCGCCTCGACAGCCGTGCCGCTGCGGCGACTGAGAGAAATGGAGTGATCGCAGGAATGCGCTGGATGCTTTGGCTGGTGCCCCTGGCGGCATGGCTCACTGGGCTGGGCACGCCGCCGTTGTTCGATGTGGACGAAGGGGCGTTTTCCGAAGCGACGCGGGAGATGCTGGTCAACGGCGACTGGCTGTCGACTTGGCTCAACGGCGTGCCGCGGTACGACAAACCGATTCTGATCTATTGGCTCCAGGCGCTGTCGGTCGCGGTGCTGGGCCTGCACGAATGGGCTTTGCGTCTGCCGTCCGCCCTGGCGGCGATGGGGTGGGGCTGGGCGGTCTGGCGCTTCATGCGCGAGCGCGCGGACGCAGCGGCGGCAGAGCGCGCCCTGTGGATCGTGGCGACGGCCCTGGGGCCGTGGATCATGGCGCGCGCCGCCACGGCCGATGCCCTGCTCAACCTGTGGCTGACGCTGGCCTGCCTGGATCTGTGGCGCTATCTGGAGCGAGGGCAACGGCCGGATCTGCTGCGGGTGTATTTCTGGGTGGGGCTGGGGCTGCTGACCAAGGGGCCGGTGGCCGTGCTGATCCCCGCCGCAGCAGGCACCCTATACACCCTGCTGACGCGCGACGGGTCCACCTGGCGGCGCATCGCATTCGACATGCGGGGCTGGCTGCTGCTCCTGGCCGTGGCGGCCCCGTGGTATGCCGCGATGCTGCTGACCCATGGGCAGGCGTTCGTGGACGGCTTCATCCTGCGCCACAACGTCCAGCGCTTCACCGGTACGCTGGAGGGGCACGGCGGGGGTTGGCTGTATTACCTGATCGCCCTGCCGCTGCTGCTGCTGCCGTGGAGTGCAGCCCTGCCCGCCGTACTGCGGCAGATCAAACCCGATGTCCAGACGCCGCTGACGCGCTACCTGTGGCTGTGGTGTGGATTCGTGCTGGTGTTCTTCAGCCTGTCCGGAACCAAGCTGCCGCACTATGTGCTCTACGGCTCCACCCCGTTGATGATTCTGCTGGCGCTGCGCCTGCCCGCACTGCGCGGCGCCTGGTTGATCGTGCCCGTGGCCCTGCTGGTGCTGTGGCCGCACCTGCCCGCCCTGCTGCATGAGGCCGGGCTGCGCACCGGCAACCCCTACTACCGCGCCCAGCTCGCGCTGGCCCGGGATCTGGCCCCCGCCTTGTATGCACCCGTGGCCTGGGCGGTTTTGATCGCGGGCATCGTAGTGGCGCTCCAGCGGCGCTGGCCCGTCTGGCGGCGGCTGCAGGCGCTGGCGGCCATGCAGGCCCTGCTGCTCGGCGCCCTGGTGGCGCCGTGGTTTGGCGATGTGCTGCAGGGCGCCGTGCGCCACGCGGGCCGCCTTGCGCGCCAGGCCCAGGCGCCGGCGGTGCTGTGGCGCTTCGACGCGCCCAGCTTCAGCGTCTATGCCCAGTCGATCACCCCCAAGCGCCTGCCGGAGCCGGGCGAGTGGGCCCTCACCCGGCTCGACCGCCTGCCGGATGTGCCGCACACCGTGATCTACCAGCGCGGCGGCGTGGTGCTGCTGCGGCGCGATCCCTGAAGGTCCGATCTGGGATGGCTGGTGGGGTGGATCAGACGTCCACCTCCACCGCATCGCCCCACTGCTCCATCAGCTCGCGGCGGGCGGCGGCCTCGGCCTTGCCCATCAAGCGGTTCAGGCGCGCCGCGGTCGCCGCGGCATCCAGGCCCCCCAGGGTCACGGGCTGCAGGCGGCGCGTGTCGGGGTTGAGCGTCGTGTCCCAGAGTTGTTCGGCGCTCATTTCGCCCAAGCCTTTGAAGCGGCTGATCTGGCACTTCTCCCGCGGCACCCCCTCCTTGGCGCATTTGTCCAGGATCGCCGCCAGTTCCCCCTCATCCAGCGCGTAGTGTTTGCTGGCGGGCTTTTTGCCGCGCGCGGGCACATCCACCCGGTACAGCGGGGGCCGCGCGACATAAACGTGTCCCGCCTCGATCAGGCGGGGAAAGTGCCGGAAAAACAGGGTCAGCAGCAACACCTGGATGTGCGAACCGTCCACGTCCGCATCGCTCAGGATGCAAATCTTGCCGTAGCGCAGGCCGCTCAGGTCCACCGCATCGTCGGGGCGGTGGGGATCGACCCCGATGGCCACCGCGATGTCGTGGATCTCGGCATTGGCAAACAGCCGGTCGCGCTCCACCTCCCAGGTGTTGAGCAGCTTGCCGCGCAGCGGCAGAACGGCCTGCGACGCCTTGTCGCGCCCCATCTTGGCGCTGCCGCCGGCGCTGTCGCCCTCGACCAAAAACAGCTCGTTGCGCGACAGGTCGCGGCTTTCGCAGTCGGTCAGCTTGCCGGGCAGCACCGCCACCCCGGAGCCTTTGCGCTTTTCCACCTTCTGCGCGGCCTTCTGGCGGCTTTGCGCGGCGCGGATGACCAGCTCCGCCAACCGCTTGCCGTGCTCGACGTGCTGGTGCAACCACAGCTCCAGCGCGGGGCGCACATAGGCCGACACCAGCCGCAACGCGTCGCGGGAGTTGAGCCGCTCCTTGATCTGGCCCTGGAATTGCGGGTCCAGCACCCGCGCGCTCAACACATAACTGGCGCGGGCAAACACATCCTCGGGCAGCAGCTTCACGCCCTTGGGACACAGGGCGTGCAGTTCGATGAAGCTGCGCACGGCCTGGAACAGCCCCTCGCGCAGGCCGCTGTCGTGCGTGCCCCCGGCCGGGGTGGGGATCAGGTTGACATAGCTCTCGCGCACCAGCGGCCCCTCCTCGGTAAAGGCCACCGCCCAGGCCGCACCCTCCCCCTCGGCAAAGCTCTCATGCCCCGCTTCGGCATACCCCTCACCCTCGAACAGCGGGATCAGCGGCTCGGCCGCCAGCGTCTGCTGCAGGTAGTCGCTCAAGCCGCCCTTGTACTGCCAGGTCTGGGTCTCGCGCGTGCGCTCGTTGACCAGCGTCACGGTAACCCCCGGCATCAGCACCGCCTTGCTGCGCAGCAAATGCGTCAGCTCCCCCAGCGGCAGGGTGACCTGATCGAAGTAGCGCGCATCGGGCCAGACGCGCACCGTGGTCCCCTGGCGGCGCTCGCCGGCCTCGAGCGGCCGGCGCACCAGCGGCTCCACCACGTCACCGCCGGCAAACACCAGGCGCGCCACATGCCCATCCCGGTGGCTCGTCACCTCCAGCCGGCTGGCCAGCGCATTGGTCACGCTCACCCCCACGCCGTGCAGCCCGCCCGAAAAGCTGTACGCCCCGCCCTGCCCCTTGTCAAATTTGCCACCCGCGTGCAGCCGGGTAAAGACCAGCTCCAGCACCGGCGCTCCTTCCTCGGGATGCAGGCCGTGGGGGATGCCGCGCCCGTCGTCTTCCACGCTGACGGAGCCATCCGCATGCAGCGTCACGCGGATGCGCCGGCCAAAACCCGCCAGCGCCTCGTCGGCGGCGTTGTCGATCACCTCCTGCACGACGTGGAGCGGATTGTCGGTGCGGGTGTACATGCCCGGGCGCTGCTTGACGGGCTCCAGCCCTTTGAGCACCCGGATCGAACTCTCGGCATAACCGGGCGCAGCGCCCGGCACGGTGGTGGAGGCGGACATGGCGGCGGATTGTACGGACCCGCTCGCCCGGGCGAGCGCCCATTCCGGCGCGGCTCGGTCCCGGCCCCGCGGGGGGCTTGACAGCCCGGGGCGGTCTGTGTTTTGCACACACGGCGCCCGCCGCCGGACCGGCCTTGGCTGCGCGGCCACTCCCCTTGGTTGCGCTGCAGCGCACTCGGGAAATCATTCAAACCATTGTTTTATTTGATTTTTTAAGGCTGACTAAAAATTGGGCAATCTGTTCAAGCCCTTGCCGGACGTGGCTTTGCCCCGCGTGACCACGCCTTACCCACAAAGTTATCCACAGCAACTTGGGACAAGGCCGAACACCCCCGGTGGCTCAAGGACTTGGGCCCTCCACCTCAGATTCGGTCTGCGCATGGCCGCGCAACCCGCCCCAACCCATCC
>NZ_DAISXZ010000017.1:0-32832 GCF_036825565.1 Tepidimonas sp.
AACCCCGGTACTCACCGTGAAAGGGTGATGTCCTAGGCCTCTAGACGATAGGGTCTGTGTTCGTGGTGGAGGTAAGCGGGATCGAACCGCTGACCTCTTGCATGCCATGCAAGCGCTCTCCCAGCTGAGCTATACCCCCACGGGCTTGCTGTGGTCGATGATTTCGTTGTTGTTTTCGAAATCTGTCGTGCATCAGCAAGACCTGCATTATAGACACATTTTCGAAGCGTTTTGAAGACAAAGGCGATTTTTTGCGCCAGCCGCTCAGGCCGCTGCCAGCCGCGCCAGCACGTCCGCGCGCCGGTGCAGCGCCAGCACTGCGTCCACCGACGGCGTCTGCGCCACGCCCATCACCAGCACGCGCACCGGCATGGCCAGCTGCGGCATTTTCAGGCCGTGGGCGGTGAGCGTGGCCTTCAGCGCCGCGGCGATGTCGGCGACCGTCCACGGCACGTCGCTCAAACGCTGGCGCAGCTCGGCCAGCGCCGGGCGCACCGCGTCGGTGACGTGCTGCGCCAGGTCCTCGGCGCGCGGGGTCGGCGCCTGGTAATAGGGTTGCGCCCAGTCCGCCAACGCCACCGCGGTGTCGCAGCGATCCTTGAACAGGCCGCAGATCGCAGGCAGCCGCTCGTCGGCCTGAAGGCCGCGGCGCGCCAGCTGCTCGGCCACCAGCGGCGCCAGCCGCTCATCCGGCGTCATCTTCATGTGCTGCGCGTTGACCCAGCGCAGCTTGGCCTCGTCGAACTGCGCGGCGCTGCGGCCCAGGTGGTCGAGGTCGAACCACTGCAGGAACTGCGCACGCGTGAAGATCTCGTCGTCGCCGTGGCTCCAGCCCAGCCGCGCCAGGTAGTTGATCATCGCCTCGGGCAGGAAGCCGGCCTCCCGGTACCACGTCACCGGCTTGGCACCGTGGCGCTTGCTCATCTTCTCGCCCTGCTCGTTGAGCACGGTGGGCAGGTGGGCGTACACCGGCGGCTCGTGGCCGAGCGCGCGGATGATGTTGATCTGGCGCGGGGTGTTGTTGACGTGGTCGTCGCCGCGGATGACGTGCGTGATGCGCATGTCGATGTCGTCCACCACCACGCAGAAGTTGTAGGTCGGCACGCCAATCTCGCCGAGCGGCGCCTGACGCGCGATGACCAGGTCGTCCAGCTCGTCGTTGCGGATCTCGATGCGACCTTTGACCTTGTCGTCCCACACCACGCTGCCCGCAAGCGGATTCTTGAAGCGGATCACCGGCAGCACCCCACTGGGGGGCGTCGGCAGCACCTTGCCCGGCTCGGGGCGCCAGGTGCCGTCGTAGCGCGGCTTGAGCTTGGCGGTCATCTGCCGCTCACGAAGGGCGTCGAGCTCCTCCGGCGTCATGTAGCAGTGGTAGGCCAGCCCCGCTTGCAGCATCTGCGCGATGACCTCGCGGTAGCGGTCCATGCGCTGCATTTGGTAGTACGGGCCTTCATCGGGGGTCAGGCCTAGCCATTCCATCGCCTCCAGGATCACGCGCACCGCTTCGTCGGTGGAGCGCTCCTGGTCGGTGTCCTCGATGCGCAGGATGAAGTCGCCGCCGTTGGCGCGCGCAAACGCCCACGGATAGAGGGCCGAGCGGATGTTGCCGAGGTGGATGAAGCCCGTCGGCGACGGGGCGAAGCGGGTGCGGACTCGTTGCGTCATGATGGATCGGGATCGGAAGGTCGCGCCGGCGCATCAGGCGAGCGCGTCCAGGCCGCGCGCCAGATCGGCGGTGAGGTCGTCCAGATGTTCTAGCCCGACCGAGACGCGGATCAGCGCCTGCGTGATGCCGGCGGCCTGGCGCTGCGCCTCGCTCAGGCGCCCGTGCGAGGTGCTGGCCGGGTGCGAGCACAGCGTCTTGGTGTCGCCGAGGTTGGTCGACAGTGACGCCAGCCGCAGCGCATCCAGCACCGCAAACGCCCGCGCGCGGCCCTCCTCGGGGCTGGCAGCCCGGACCTCGAACGAGACGATGGCGCCGCCGCAGCCCGCCTGCTGGCGCATCGCCAGCGCATGCTGCGGGTGACGGGGCAGCCCCGGGTAGTGCACGCGCGCCACCGCCGGGTGCGCCTGCAGCCACTGCGCCAGCGCCAGCGCCGTGGCGCTCTGCGCGCGCACTCGCAGGTGCAGCGTCTCCAGGCCCTTGAGCACCACCCAGGCGTTGAACGGCGCCAGCGTCATGCCGGCGCTGCGCAGCACCGGCAGGAACTTCTCCTCCACCAGCGCGCGGCTGGCGCACAGCGCACCGGCCATCACCCGCCCCTGCCCGTCGAGGAACTTGGTGCCGGAGTGGATGACGATGTCGGCGCCGAACTCGGCCGGGCGCTGCAGCGCCGGCGTGGCAAAGCAGTTGTCCGCCGCCAGCCACGCCCCGGCGGCGTGGGCGAGGTCGGCCAGCGCGGCGATGTCGCACACCTCGGTCAGCGGGTTGGTCGGCGTTTCGGCCAGCAGCAGCCGTGTGCGCGGCGTGACCGCCGCGCGCCAGGCGTCCAGATCGGTCTGCGGCACGAACGTGGCCTGCACGCCGAACTTGGCCAGGTCGCTGCCGATCAGCTTGATCGTGGCGCCAAACATCGAGCGCGAGCAGACCACGTGGTCGCCAGCCTGCAGCAGGCCCAGCGCCAGCATCAGGATCGCCGCCATGCCGGAGGACGTGGCGATGGCCGCCTCGGTGCCCTCCAGCGCCGCCAGCCGCTGCTCGAAGCTGGTGGTGGTCGGGTTGCCATAGCGGCCGTAGGTGTAGCCGTCCTCGTCGCCGGCGAAGCGCGCGGCGGCGACCTCGGCGCTTGGCTGCACGTAGCCGCTGGTCAAGTACAGCGCTTCGGCGTTTTCGCCGTACGGCGAGCGCGGCACGGCCACGCGCACCGCGGCGGTTTCGGGGTGCAGCGCCACGGGCTCAGACCTCCTGCGCATTCGGCAGCGTCAGGCGCGAACCGCCGCCGTCCTCGTCGGCCGAATCGGCCTGGGCGGCGGCCTGGCGCGGGGCATTTATGGCCGTGACGGTCTCCAGCGTCACATCGCCCGTCACATACACCCCGTCGAAGCACGACGCCTCGAAGCCGCACAGCGCCGGGTTGAGCACGGCCACCGCGCGCTTCATCGCCTCGAGGTCTTGGTAGATCAGCGTGTCGCAGCCAATGAGCTGGCGCACTTCCTCCACCGTGCGGCCGTGGGCCACCAGCTCCTCCTGCGTCGGCATGTCGATGCCGTAGACGTTGGGATAGCGCACCGGCGGCGCGGCGCTGGCCAGGTAGACCTTGCGCGCGCCGGCCTCGCGCGCCAACTGCACGATCTCGCGGCTGGTGGTGCCGCGCACGATGGAGTCGTCCACCAGCAGCACGTTGCGCCCGGCGAATTCGCTGGCGATGACGTTGAGCTTTTGGCGCACCGACTTCTTGCGCACCGCCTGCCCCGGCATGATGAAGGTGCGGCCGACGTAGCGGTTCTTCACGAAGCCCTCGCGGTAGGGGCGGCCGATCAGCCGCGCGACCTCCATCGCCGCCGGGCGGCTGGACTCCGGAATGGGAATGACGGCGTCGATCTCACCCGGCGGCACGGTGGAGATGACCCGCGTGGCCAGCGTCTCGCCCATGTTGAGCCGCGCTTGATAGACGGAAATGCCGTCGATCACCGAATCGGGCCGCGCCAGGTAGACGAATTCGAAGATGCACGGATGGTGGCGCGGCGCCTCGGCACACTGGCGCGCGTGGATCTGTCCATCCAGCGTGACGAAGATCGCCTCGCCCGGGGCGACGTCGCGCTCGAAGCGATGACCGGTGCCCTCCAGCGCTACCGATTCGCTGGCCGCCATCACCGTGCCGTCCGCACCGCGACCGATGCACAGCGGCCGGATGCCGAACGGGTCTCGAAACACCAGCATGCCGTGGCCGGCGATCAGCGCCACGACGGCATACGACCCCCGCAGTCGCCGGTGCACCGCCGAGACGGCGGCAAACACGTCGTCGATCTGCAAAGGTACACCCCGGGTGGCGCGCTCCAGCTCGTGGGCCAGCACGTTGAGCAGCACCTCGGAGTCGCTCTCGGTGTTGATGTGCCGGTGATCCAGGCGGGCCAGCTCCTCCTTGAGCGCATGCGCGTTGGTGAGGTTGCCGTTGTGCGCCAGCACCAGACCAAACGGCGCGTTGACGTAGAAGGGTTGCGCCTCCTCCTCGCTGGCGGCATTGCCAGCGGTGGGATAGCGCACCTGACCGAGCCCGCAGTTGCCCGGCAAGGCCCGCATGTTGCGCGTGCGGAACACGTCGCGCACCATACCCTTGGCCTTGTGCATGAAGAACTTGTGCCCCAGCTGCGTCACGATACCCGCCGCATCCTGCCCCCGGTGCTGCAACAGCAGCAAGGCGTCATAGATGAGCTGATTGACCGGCTGGGCGCTGACCACGCCAACGATGCCACACATGTCGTTGCCCTCGAGCTACGGAAAATACACGGCCACCGGGGCCGGCGCCAGCACTTTTACCGCCTGCAGCCCCTTCCCCAGCCAGCGCGGCCCCCACGCCTCGCGCCAAGCGGGGCTGTCCACCCAGGGGGTCAGTTGCACCAACAGCGTGGCCGCCATCAGCAACAGCACGCCGCGCAACACCCCGAACACCCCCCCCAGCACACGGTCGATGGGCCGCAAGCCGACCGCCTGCGTCCCCTGCCGCACAAGCCAGGCCACCAGCCCCCCGGCAAACGCCGTGGCGACGAACAGCACGGCAAACCCCGCGGCATATCGCAGGGGATCGCTCCACTCGGCCGACGACGGCAGCCACGCTGCCACCTCCAGCGCCCAGCGCTGGGCAACGACGAAGGCCGCCACCCAGGCCAGCACGGACAGCACTTCGTACAGCAGCCCGCGCCACCAACCGAGCACGACCGATGCCGCAAGCACCGCCAGCAGGATGACGTCCACCGCGGCCATGGATCAAAGCGTCAGCACCGCGGCTGGCAAGCCCAGGCCCTTGACCTGCTCCGCCACCTTTTCCGCCTCGGCCCGCGTGTCGAATGGACCGACGCGTACCCGGATGCGCTTGCCTTCGGGGGTGTCCGCCACATGGGTGTAGGTCTTGAGCCCCGCGCGCTCGAGACGGCGGCGCACCTCCTGCGCGCGCGCGGCCTCGGCAAAGGCCCCCACCTGCACGACCACGCGGACCTTGGCCTCGGCATCGGCACGCGCGGCGGGAGGCGTTGGTGTCGCAGCGACGGTCGGGGCTGGGCCCGGGGTAGGAGCAGAAGCCGGAGCGGGCGTTGGCGGTGCGCCATCGCGCTCGGCAGCGGCTGCCGGCTGCGGGGGCGTTGGCGGCGCCGCGGGTGTCGCAGCAACGGTGGGCGCCGAATCCGCCGCGGATGCCTCGGAGGGGCGCGGCAGCGCGACCGCATGGCCGGACGGCGGCTCCAGCGGCGCAGCGGACTGCCGCGCGGGGATGTCGATCGCGATATCGACGGGAATGGGCCTGGGTTGCGACTCCAGCAGCAACGGCAAGGTGATCACGGCCGCGGCGACCAGAACAGCCGCCCCGATCAGGCGCTGACGGGCGCGCCGACGCAGCGTCTCGATCGACGGCGGCGGTTGCTGTCGCCCACCCCCCGGCGAGGCGGACGATAGGCCGGAGCCGGAGCGGAGTTGAAACATGCGTCAGCCCTGCAGGTGCTTGGCGCCCAGGCGCGGCAACCCCTGTTGCAGCACGCCGCCCACCGTGTAGAAGGATCCGAAAATCACAATTCTACCAGCGGGGTCCGCCCCCGCGACCGCAGCCCGCAAGGCGCCGGCGGGGTCCTGATGCACGGCCGCCGTGGCTTCGCGTCGGCGCGTGGTAGCCCGCCACAGCCCGTGCAGATCGGTGGCGTGGGCGGCCCGCGCTGTGGGCAAATCGCAAAAGTGCCAGGCATCGATCAACGGATCGAGCCGCTCGAGCATCGGCCGCACGTCCTTGTCGGCCATGGCGCCAAACACGGCCTGCGTCTGCGGGTAAAAGCCCATCGCGTCCAGGTTCTCGGCCAGGGCCGCAGCCGCGTGCGGGTTGTGGGCCACATCCAGCACGATCACCGGTTGGCCCGGCACGATCTGGAAGCGCCCGACCCACTCCACCAGCGCCAGCCCCTGCCGCACCGCCTGCGCCGCCACCGGCAGGCGGGGGTGCAGGGCCTCCAGCACCGCCAGCACGCCAGCGGCATTGACCAGCTGATTGACCCCGCGCAGCGCCGGATAGGCCAAACCGCTGTAGCGGCGCGCCCGACCCTGCCAGCTCCACTGCTGCCGGTCGCCCGTGTGACGAAAGTCGCGTCCTGCCAGCCACACATCCGCCCCCACCTCGATGGCGCGATCGATCACACTGTGCGGCGGCACGGGGTCGGACACCACGACCGGGCGCCCGGTGCGCACGATGCCCGCCTTCTCGTAGCCGATCGCCTCACGGTCGGACCCCAGGTACTCCATGTGATCCAGATCGACGCTGGTGATGACGGCGCAGTCCGTATCCCAGAGGTTGACGGCATCCAGCCGCCCGCCCATGCCGACCTCCAGAATCAGCACGTCGGGGCGTCGCGCCAGTAGCGCATGAACCAGCGCCAGGGTGGTGAACTCGAAGTAGCTGAGCGCGACAGCCTCGCCCGCGGTGCGGGCCGTCTCCACCGCCGCGAAGGACGGAACCAGATCGACCGGCACCATCGGCACGCCATCCAGCCGGGCGCGCTCTTCGAAATCGACCAGATGCGGCGAGGTGTAGAGCCCCGTGCGGTAGCCCGCCTGGCGGTAGATGGCCTCGAGCATCGCGCAGGTGGACCCCTTGCCGTTGGTGCCCGCCACCGTGATCACCGGACAGCGCGGCTGCACAGCATCGCCCAGCCGGCGTGCGACGGCCTGCACCCGCTCCAGCCCCAACGTGATGCGCTGCCCATGCAGCCGCTCCAAATGGGTCAGCCAGTGGGCAAGCGGCGCAGTCGCATCGGGGGGCAGCAGCGCAGAATCATCAACGGGGGGCGTGCTCATCGGGTCGGCCATGCGCGGGGAAAACCCGCATTGTGCCAAGCCCGCCCATTCCAGGCCGGCCATGCGGCCGAACAGACGCCCCACCCAACGCCCCACCGCGCGCGGGCCCTTGCGGTACGATGCAGACCATGATCCACGTCTACGGCATCCCGAACTGCGAAACCGTGAAGAAAGCCCGCGCCTGGCTTGTGGCGCGGGGCGTCGACCACACGTTCCACGACTTCAAAAAGCAGGGAGTGCCCGCGGAGCGGCTCGACGCCTGGCTGGCGGCCCTGGGGTGGGAGGCGCTGCTCAACCGCCGCGGCACCACCTGGCGCCAGCTCGACGACGCCACCCGGGCCGGCGTGACCGATGCGGCCAGCGCGCGGGCGCTGATGCTGGCCAAGCCCAGCGTGATCCGCCGGCCAGTCGTGGAGTGGGGTACCGCCGTCACGGCGGGCTTCGACCCCGACGATTGGCAACGCCGCGGCTGACCCGCCTCCGCACGCGGCCGGCACTGCGCCACGCCCCCAGTCCGCCAAGGCGCGGGTATGCAGCGCCTACAATCGGCGCACTATGAACGCCATCACCGACACCCTCAACGGCGCGGCCGTCTCCACCCGCGCCAATGTCTATTTCGACGGCAAGTGCGTCAGCCACAGCCTGACGCTCGCCGACGGCACCCGCAAGTCGGTCGGGGTCATTCTGCCGACCACCCTCACCTTCAATACCGGCGCGCCGGAAATCATGGAAGGCGTGTGCGGACAGTGCGAGGTGCTGCTGCCCGGCGACAGTGAGTGGCGGCGCTTCGGCCCCGGCGAGCGCTTCGCCGTGCCGGGCCAGTCCAAATTCCAGATCCGCGTCGACGGCGAGCCCTACCACTACATCTGCCATTTCGGCTGACGCCCTCCCCCCTATCCCCAACGTTGCACGGCCATGTCCACCATCCTGCAAAGCCTGCCCGTCGGCCAGAAGGTCGGCATCGCATTTTCCGGCGGCCTCGACACCAGCGCGGCCCTGCTGTGGATGCGCCAAAAGGGCGCCATCCCCTACGCCTACACGGCCAACCTGGGCCAGCCGGACGAGCCGGACTACGACGCGATCCCGAAACGCGCCCTGGCCTATGGGGCCGAGAAGGCGCGCCTGGTGGACTGCCGCCCGCAGCTCGCCTCGGAAGGACTGGCGGCGCTGCAGTGCGGGGCTTTCCACATCAGCACCGCGGGCGTAACCTACTTCAACACCACGCCGATCGGTCGAGCGGTCACCGGCACCATGCTGGTCGCGGCCATGAAGGAGGACGACGTCCACACCTGGGGCGACGGCTCCACGTACAAGGGCAACGACATCGAGCGCTTCTACCGCTATGGCCTCGTCACCAACCCCGCGCTGCAGATCTACAAGCCGTGGCTGGACCAGACCTTCATCGATGAGCTGGGCGGCCGCAAGGAGATGTCGGAATTCCTGATCCGCAACGGCTTCGACTACAAGATGTCGGTGGAGAAGGCCTACAGCACCGACAGCAACATGCTGGGCGCCACGCACGAGGCCAAGGACCTGGAGCACCTGAACTCCGGTATCCGCATCGTCAACCCCATCATGGGCGTGGCGTTCTGGAAGCCCGAGGTCGAGGTCCAGCCGGAAGAGGTTACAGTGCGCTTCGAGGAAGGCCGCCCGGTGGCCCTCAACGGCCGCGAGTACCCGGATCTGGTGGAACTGTTCCTCGAGGCCAACCGCATCGGCGGACGCCACGGCCTGGGCATGAGCGACCAGATCGAAAACCGCATCATCGAGGCCAAGAGCCGCGGCATCTACGAAGCCCCCGGCATGGCGCTGCTGTTCATCGCCTACGAGCGGCTGGTCACCGGCATCCACAACGAGGACACGATCGAGCAATACCGCGACAACGGACGCAAGCTCGGCCGCCTGCTCTACCAGGGCCGTTGGTTCGACCCGCAGGCCATCATGCTGCGCGAGGCCGCGCAGCGCTGGGTGGCGCGCGCCATCACCGGTGAGGTGACGCTGGAGCTGCGCCGCGGCAACGACTACTCCATCCTCAACACCGAAAGCCCCAACCTGACCTACCACCCCGAGCGGCTGACGATGGAAAAGGGCGCGTCGGTGTTCACACCGCGCGACCGCATCGGCCAACTCACGATGCGCAACCTGGACATCACCGACACGCGCGACAAGCTGTCCATCTACACGCAAGCCGGCCTGCTGGCCATCGGCAAGGACGGCGATCTGCTCAAGCTGGGCGGCTGACCCGCGCCGCTCCGCGCGCCGTCACGTCCCCTCGCGCGCCCAGCGCACGATGCGCGCCGCCAGGCGCTCCGTCGTGCCGGGCGAGCGCAGATCACCGGCGATCACGTGCTGGTCGCGGTCGGTGCTGTCCTCCACCCTTTCCAGCCGCTTGACGGGGCTGCCCAGGCGCGCGAACAGGACCTCGGTCAGGCCCGGGTCGACCGTGCGGTCGCGCGGGCTGTACAGGACCAAAATGGGCGTCCGTACGGTGGAGGCGTCCGCCTCGCGCACGCGCTGCACCAGCGCCATCATCGGCAACAGCGCCTGCACCGGGTAGACGCGGGTCCAGCCCGCCTCGATGCGCGGGTCGTCGCTGGGCGCGCCGACCGTACCGCCCGTGATGGCCTGCGCCAGTTGTGCCCCCCAGGGGCTGTTGAGCCACTCGGTGCGCTTGTCCGCCGGCCCGAAGTTGGGCGATATCCACACCTGCCGTTCCACCGGCACACCAGCCGCATCCGGCCGCAAAGCCAGCCAGGCACCCAGCGTCCCGCCGGTGGAGGTGCCGATCAGCAACACCCGCTCGCCGATCGCATGACCGATGCGCACCGCCTCGACCGCATCGGCCAGCCAGTCCTGCGGGGAGACGGCCGCTAGGGCCGCCGGGGGCAGCCCGTGACCGGCCAGCCGCGTGTGGAACAGGTTGGCCCCGAGGGACTGAGCCACCCGCTCGGCCAGGGGCGCCGTCTCCACCCGGCTAGCGGTAAACCCATGCAGGTATACGACCGCCCAGGGAGTACGCGTGCCGGGAGCACCGTACCAAACGATGCCCTTGGCCGTGCCCGGACGCAGACCGGCGTGGGCCGCCTCCTGCGCAGCCAGCCAGCCGTCCAGTTCGGCCAACGCGGCCGGCGGACGCGCGCGGGGCGCGGGCTCGTCGGGACCATAGGCGTACCGGGGGCCGGCAAACCACAGCACCGCCAACACCCCCACCACGGCTAGCAGGCCCGTCGCCCAGCGGCGCAGGCGCCCCGTCGGGGCAGTCGGGTGCGCAGCGCCCTGCGCACCGGGCTGGGATGGCGATGGAACGGACATGGCAGCTCCAAAAATGACGAATCGATGACGCTCGAGCGGGGCCGCGCCCCTGCCCCGTGACTGTAACCGGCCGTAACAACCATCTCTCATTGCAAGAACCCCTTGGCAGTGCGCGGCTTGTTTCGAAGAATGCGACCACCCGGCTCGACGCTGGGCCATTCTCACAGGAGATCCGCCATGTGGCTGCACGCCCCCTTCGACCCGCCACTGATCGACCAGATCAATCGCATGCAGGCGGGGGTGATCCCGTCGCCCATCCACCCACTGACCTGCCCGAACGCGAAAGATGGCCGACATGCCTTTGCCGGCGGTTACCTGGGCGTGCTGGTGGCGCAGCGTCGAGGCCTGGTTTGCCCCTCGTGCGGACACACGCAGGACTGGTTGAGCCGCGCCACCGTGGCCTGCATCGAGCGCGAGAGCAGCGCCGCCATTGGCAACCCATCGCAGCGCATGGAAAAAGCGCGTCAGCGCGCGCTGGACGATTTCGCCCGGCTGGTGCGCGCCGGCCATCCCCAAGCGCAGGCCATGGTCGATTCGCTGCAAGCATCGGCGGACCGGCGCGCCAGCCGCCCCGAGACGGCTGCCGTGCCCGACCACTCGGCGGCGCTGTCCGAGCCGCTGGCAGCCTGAGTCGCCCGCCGACCGGACCGGCCAGCCCAACCCCGCCCACCGGCACCTCGTGGATCGGCGGGGTCAGATCACCACCGGCTCTGGCTCCAGCCGGATGCCAAAGCGCTCATAAACGCTGGTCTGAATCAGGCGTGCCAACGTCATCACCTCCCCGCCCGTGCAGGGGTGTTCGGCGTCGCCGCGGTTGACCAGCACCAGCGCCTGCTTGTCGTACACGCCCGCGTGGCCGACGGTTTTGCCCTTCCAGCCGCAGGCGTCGATCAGCCAACCCGCGGCCAGCTTGACCGTGCCGTCGGGCATGGGGTAATGCACCACTTTGGGATCGCGGCCAATGATGTCGGCGCACTGCTCTGGGGTAACCGTGGGGTTTTTGAAAAAGCTGCCCGCGTTGCCGATCAGGGCGGGATCGGGCAGCTTGGCGCGGCGAATTTCGCAAACCCAGTCGAACACCTGCCGTGGCGTCGGATGGAGTAAGCCGGTTTCGGCCACCTTGCGCTCCAGATCGTGATACCCCAACTGCGGGCGCCACTGCCGCGGCAGCCAAAAACGCACGCGGGTGATCAGCGCGCGGCCCTTAAGCCCCATGCCGCGTGCGCCGGCACGCTCGTGTTTGAACACCGAATCGCGGTAGCCGAAGGCACAGTGCTCGTGCCGCAGGGTCAGGGGTTCGCCCGTCTCCAGATCGATCGCGTCCAGCGAATGAAATCGGTCCTGCAGTTCGACGCCGTAGGCGCCGATGTTTTGCACCGGGGCCGCTCCAACCGTGCCGGGGATGAGCGCGAGGTTTTCCAGACCAGGCCAGCCCTGCTGCAGCGTCCAATCCACGAACGCGTGCCAGCGCTCGCCGGCGCCCGCCTCCACCAACCAGCCGCGCTCGTCCTCGCGCAGCAGACGCCGTCCGGGGATTTCCACCTTCAGCACCAGTTGGCGCACATCCCCGGTCAGCACGATGTTGCTGCCACCGCCCAGAATGAAGGTGTCCTGCCAGCGCCAGTCCGGGTGGCGCACGAGGGCAGCCACATCGCCCTCGCGGCGGATGCGCGCCAAGCGGTGCGCGCGCGCCGCGATGCCGAACGTGTTGAGGGACTGCAACGGCACATGGTTCTCGACTACCATGCGCGGATTGTCGCAAACCCCTTCATGCCCCCGAGGAATCCCGCATGCCATCGTTCGATACCGTGCTCGAACCCAACCTGGTCGAAGTGAAGAACGCCGTCGAGCAGACGCAGCGCGAGATCGGTACCCGCTTCGACTTCAAGGGCTCATCCGCTGCGGTGGAGCTCAAAGACCACGACATCATCGCGCACGGCGACAGCGACTTCCAGCTCCAGCAGGTGGAGGACATTCTGCGCAACAAGCTCACCAAACGCCAAGTCGATGTGCGCTTTCTGGACCCCGGCAAGGTCGAGAAAATCGGTGGCGACAAGGTCAAGCAGGTGTTTCGTGTGCGCAGCGGCATCGGCAGCGAGGACGCCAAGAAGATCCAGCAGCTCATCAAGGGCAGCAAGCTCAAGGTGCAGGCCGCCATCCAGGGCGATGCCGTGCGCGTCAGCGGGGCCAAGCGCGACGATCTGCAAACGGCCATCGCGCTGATCCGCAAGGAGATGGCGCAGTTGCCCCTGAGTTTCGAGAACTTCCGCGATTGAGCGGGCGCCAGGACGACACCCTTGCCCCCGCTGGCCGGCCCACCGGACCCCATCATGGCCTTTACCGCCCAACCCGACCCCGCCTACGGCGCGATGCAGGACTGGATGGCCCGCTGGACGGAGTTGGAGGCCCAGTTGGCGGCGCTGCTGTCCGCCCCGCGGCAGTACGCCGACGTACTGCCCCGCCTGGAGCGGCTGCGGGCCGACGCCGAGGCCTTGTTGGCCACGGACGAGGACGCCACGTTGTACTGGTTGTTCCAGCTCGCGGCGTCCACCTCGGTCGGCTACAGCACCTCGCACGCGATGGCGTGCTGGGCCATGTGCCGGCTGGTCGGCCCGGCGGTGGGCGTTTCGGCCCCGGACGCCGTGGCGCTGGAGCGGGCGGCGCTGACCATGAACATCGGCATGACGCGGCTGCAGGACACCCTGGCCGCGCAGGCCCACCCGCCCACCGAGGAGCAGCGCGCCCTGATCGACACCCACGCGGCGCGCGGCGCGCAGTGCCTGCGCGAATGCGGCGTGCGCGATGCGCGCTGGCTGGACATCGTCGAGCAGCACCACGAGGCGGACAGCGACGACACGGCGGTGCGGCTGCTGCAACGCATGGATCGCTACACCGCCCTGATCAGCCCGCGCGAGACACGGCCGGGGCGCAACCTGACCGACTCCGCCCGCACCTTGTTGGTGCGGCCCGGTGGACGACTGGACGACATCGGACGCGCGCTGCTGCAGACGTTGGGCATTTGCCCACCGGGAACCTTCGTGCGGCTGGCCGACGGCCAGGTGGCGGTGGTGCTGCGCCGCTCGGGCCGCCCTGGCGAGCCGTGGGTGAGCGCCGTGCTCGACGCCAACGGTCACCCGGTGCTGGAGCCGGCGCTGATCGACACCGGCGACGAGGCCACCGCGATCGAAGCCGCTCTGCAAACCGCCACGGTGCGCGTGCGGCTCAACCACCCGCGGCTGCTCCAGCTCTCGCGCCTGGCGTTGCAGCGCTGACCTGCGGCGTTAGCGGGCGGCACCGCCTTTTTTGCTGCCGATCTTGCTCTCCTGCCCGGCCAGCAGGCGCTGGATGTTCCCCGCGTGGCGCCACAACAGCAGCAGGCTCATGGCTGCGACCGCCAGCCCCACCGGGGCGCGCACATCCCACGCGGCGCCGTCGCCAAACCAGTAATAGAGCGGCGCAAACACCGCCGCCACGATGGCCGCCAGCGACGAATAGCGGAAAAACACGGCAATCAGAATCCAGCTGGCGAGCACGGCAACACCCAGCCACGGCTCGAACGCCAGCAGCACACCGGCGGCCGTGGCCACCCCTTTGCCCCCCTGAAAGCGGAAAAACACCGGAAACAGGTGCCCCAGAAAAGCCGCCAACCCGACGGCCGCCAGCGTGCCGTCGCCCAGCCCCCAGCCGGCGCCCCACTGCCCGACAACCCAGACCGGCAACCAGCCCTTGACCGCGTCAAGCACCAGCGTCAGCGCGGCCGCCGCCTTGTTGCCCGAGCGCAGCACGTTCGTGGCGCCGGGGTTCTTGCTGCCGTAGGTGCGCGGATCGCTCAACCCCATCACGCGGCTGACCAACACCGCAAACGACAGCGACCCGACTGCATAGGCCAGCACCACCGCGCCCATGGGCGTCCACCACTGCATCATCCAACTGGCTCCTGAAAATCGTTCGAGGCCCCGGCCGCACGCCGGGGCCGCAAGCTTACCCGACGCCAACCCGAGCCTCGCCCGCTGGAACCATCAGGGAGCGACCAGCGCGCAATTTACCGCCCGTGCGCCCAGCAGGCGTTCGCACACCGCAGGGTCGAGCCCCACCAGAAAGCCCCGGCGCCCGCCGTTGATCCAGATGCGCGGCAGCGCCAGGACGATTCGTTCGATGTAGACCGGCATCGATTTGCGCAGCCCGAACGGCGACGTTCCACCGACCAGGTAAGCGCTGTGGCGCTGGGCCGCCTCCGGCGCGCAGGGTGATACGGACTTCGCGCCGATCTGCCGCGCCAGCGCCTTGGTGGAGACGTTGCAATCCCCATGCATCAGCACCACCAGGGGGGCTGCGTCCTGATCCTGCATCACCAGGGTCTTGACCACCGCGTGCAGATCGAGACCCACCTCGTGAGCCCCGTGGCGGGCACCGCCATGGTCTTGGTAAGCGTAGACGTGCTCCGTAAACGGCACCCCGACCGCGCGCAGGGCGGCCGTTGCCGACGTCTCCGAAACGTTCGTCTTCTTGCCCACGGGAATCCTTCCGCCTACCACCTCAGACGGCGGGGTCGCGGATCTCCCAGCGGATGCGGTCCACCGCCTCCAGCAGCTCGGGCGCCAGCTGCACGTCCCACGCATCCAGGCAGGCTTCCAGCTGCGCCAGCGACGTCACGCCGATGATGGTGCTGGCCACACGCCAGTTGCGGTAGCAAAACGCCAGCGCCAGCTGCACCGGCGTCAAGCCATGCTCGCGCGCCAGCGCGTTGTAGCGGCGCGCGGCGGCCAGCGCCTCTGGGCGGCCCCAGCGCTGCTTGCGCATACTCTCGAACAGCGCCAAGCGCCCCTGCGGCGGCCCGGCGTGCTCCAGGCCCGTGTCGTCGTACTTGCCGGTCAGCAGACCGAAGCCCAGCGGCGAGTACGCCAGCAGCGCCACGCCCAGGCGATGGCAGGTCTCGTCCAGCCCATTCTCGTAGCTGCGGTTGATCAGGCAGTAGGGGTTTTGCACCGTCACCACACGCGGCAAGCCAGCCTGCTCGGCCACGCGCACGAACTCGTGCACCCCGTACGGCGTCTCGTTGGACAGACCGACGTAGCGCACCTTGCCGGCGCGCACCAGGGTATCCAGCGCCTCCAGCTGCTCGGCGATGCTGGCGCACGGACGGTCCTTGGAGGGGTCGAAGCCGATCGCGCCAAACATCGGCGCGTTACGCGCCGGCCAGTGGATCTGGTAGAGGTCGATGACGTCGGTGCGCAACCGGCGCAGGCTGCCTTCGCACGCCGCGATGATTTCAGCCTTGGTCAGCCCCGAGGACTCGCCGCGGATCCACGGCATGCCGCGCGACGGGCCGGCCACCTTGGTAGCCAACACCACGCGCAGGCGCACGCCGGGGTGGCTGGCGAACCAGTTGCCCAGGATCGTCTCGGTAGCGCCGTAGGTCTCGGCGCGCGCCGGCACCGCGTACATCTCGGCGGTGTCCAGGAAGTTGACGCCGCGCTGCAGCGCGCGGTCGAGGATGGCGTGGGCGTCGCGCTCGGCGACCTGCTCGCCAAACGTCATCGTCCCCAGGCAGATCGGGGAAACGGACAGGCCGCCAGCGGCCAGAGTGACGGGTTTCATGGGTGGGGATTCCTCGGGTTGGAGAAACGCGACGTCTCGGGGGGGGACCGCGGTCAGACAACGGCTGCGGGGGCGGCGCGCGCGCGGGCGCGCGCCTCCTCCTGCAGGCGCAGCACACGCCGCTGCACCTTGCCGGTGGTGGTCATCGGCAGGGCGTCGATGAACTCGATCTCCTTCGGGTACTCGTACGGCGCCAGCTGGCCGCGCACGTGCTGCTGCAGCTCGGCCACCAGCGCCGGGTCGAACTCGGCGGCCGGGTCGGCGCAGCGCGCGCGCCGCTCGGCCCACGCCGGCGCCAGCACCACGTAGGCTTTGACGATGGCACCGCGCTCGGCGTCTGGCTTGGGCACCACCGCGGCGTTGGCCACCGCCGGATGCTTGACCAGGCAGTTCTCGATCTCGCCCGGACCGATGCGGTAGCCGGCCGACTTGAAGACGTCGTCGGCCCGCCCCTGGTACCACAGGTAGCCGTCGGCGTCCTGCACCGCCAGATCGCCGGTGCGGCACCAGCTGTCGGCCGGCTCGCCGGTGAACTTGGCGCGCGTGGCGGCCTCGTTGCCCCAGTAGCCGAGGAAGAACACCGGATCCAAGTCGCCGTGCACGTCGCGCCGGTGCACCGCCACCTCGCCGACCGTGCCGGGCGGCACCGGCTGGCCGGCCTCGTCCAGCAGCGCGACGCGGTGCCCCGGGTAGGCACGGCCCATGCTGCCCGGCCGCGCCGGCCACAGGCGCGCGCAGTTGCCGACGACGTAGTTGATCTCGGTCTGGCCGAACATCTCGTTGACGGTGACGCCGAGTTCGTCGCGGCACCAGGCGAACACCGCCTCGCCCACCGCCTCGCCAGCGCTCATGATGGCCTGCAGGCGCAGCCGCCAGCGCCGCCTTGGCTGCGGCTCGGCCTTCATCATGGCCTTGAGCGCCGTTGGAAACAGAAAGCTGTGCGTGACGCGGTGGCGCTGCAGCAGCGCGAACGCCGCCAGCGGATCAAAGCGCCCGCGCCAGGCGACGATCGGGCGGCCGAAGTACAGCGTCGGCAGCAGCGCGTCCATCAGCCCGCCGGTCCAGGCCCAGTCGGCCGGGCTCCAGAACACGGCGTCGCTGCGCCGGCGCGCGTCGAACGGGTCGAAGCCGAACCAGTTCTGGCTGCAGACGAAGCCACTCAGGTTGCCGATCAGCGCGCGGTGCGGAATCAGCGCGCCCTTGGGATTGCCGGTGGTGCCGCTGGTGTAGACCAGCACCGCCGGGTCGTCGGCGGCGGTGTCCACCAGGTCGAAGCGCCGGCGCAGGCCATCGCGCGCGCCAGGCCAGTCGAGCACGTCGGTGTCAAACGCGCCCGTCAGCCCGACGACGTGGCGCAGCGCCGGGCAGCGCGCGCGCACCGCTTGCACACCGGGGCCGGTGGCCTCGTCCACCAGGGCGACGACGGCGGCGCTGTCCTGCAGGCGGTACTCCAGCGCCTCCGGTCCGAACAGTTGCGACAGCGGCACCGCCACCGCCCCCATCTGCAACACGGCCATGTAGGCCGCCGCGGTCTCGAAGCGTTGCGGCAGCACGATGGCCACCCGGTCACCGCGCTGCACGCCCAGCAGCCGCAGCGCGTTGGACAGGCGGTTGGCCTCGGCGGCCAGGTCACCGTAGCGGTGTCGGCGCGGGCGGGTCAGGGTCGGCCCGTCCTCGATGATGGCCAACGCCTGCGCCTGGTCGGGGTCACCCGCCCAGCGGCGCAGACAAACCTGCGCCATGTTGAAGCGCGCCGGCACCCGCCAGCAAAAGGCACCGTACACGGCTTCGTAGGGGTCGGCGTATGGGTCTGGCACCGCAGCGCGGTTGTCGTGCGCATGACTGGGCATGGAGGGCATCCCCGTTTGTCTCCTGAATAATCACGAGAATGTATCAAGTCCGACGACCTTCGCGCAGCACCTTCGAGACCGTGCGCGGCCAGCGCTACCACCTGCGGGAGTGGGGCGTGCCGCACCCCGACCAACCGCCGCTGTGGCTGTTACACGGGTGGATGGACGTATCCGCGTCCTGGCAGTTCGTGGTCGATGCCTTGGCCCACGAACGCCACTGCATCGCCCCCGACTGGCGCGGGTTCGGTCTGACGCGCTCCGCCCACATGGACGATGACCCCCACGGCCCGCCGCCCTACGGCGAGGTCGATCACTATCTGTTTGCCGATTACCTGGGCGATCTGGACTTTCTGTTGGTGCGCCTCAACCAGCGCTTGGGCCGCGCGCCGGACGCGCCCATCGACCTGGTCGGCCACAGTATGGGGGGCAATGTCGCGATGCTGTACGCCGGCGTGCGGCCGGCGCGCGTGCGGCGACTGGTCAATCTGGAAGGGTTTGGCATGCCCGCCACGCGGCCAGAGCAGGCCCCACGCCGCTATGCCGCCTGGATGGACGAACTCCACCAACTGGCCCAGGGTGCGCTGACGCTCAAGACCTACCCCGGCTTGGAAGGCGTGGCGCAGCGCCTGATGAAGACCAACCGCCGCCTGCCCAAGGACCGCGCCCGCTGGTTGGCCCAGCACTGGGCGCGCCCGGTCGATCCCGGCGCGCCGGGCGGCGAGTGGCGGATTCTGGGGGATCCGGCGCACAAGGTGCGCAGCAGCCAGATCTACCGGCTGGACGAGGTGCTGGCCGTCTACGGGGCCATCGCCGCCCCGGTGCTGGCGGTGGAGGCCAGCGACGACAGCTTGGCGCAGTGGTTCCCGCGCGGGGAGCATTCGCTGGCCGAATACCACCGACGCCTGCAGGCGGTGCCCCGCTGCCGTATCGCGCGCGTCGAGGATGCCGGCCATATGCTGCACCACGACCAACCGCAACGGTTGGCCGCGCTGATCGAGGCACACCTGGATGCGCCCGACGATGCCGAAGTCCCCCTGCAAGGACGGGCCGACTGACATGGCAAGCGCAACCTGGAGGACCGACCTGCTCATGGTCGGCGTGGCGGCCATCTGGGGCTCCACGTTCGTCGCCCAGCAGATGGGTATGGACAGCGTCGGGCCGTTCACCTACACGGCGGCGCGCATGGTGCTGGGCGTGCTGCTCATCGCGCCGCTATGGTGGTGGCGTGGCGGCCCGTTCGCCGCCGTGCCGCGCGTGGACAGCCGCGGGCTGTGGCGCGACGGCACGTTACTGGGGCTGGTGCTGTTTTCGGCCATCAACCTGCAGCAGGTCGGCCTGCTGGGTACCAGCGTGTCCAACGCCGGCTTCATCACCGGGCTGTACGTGGTGTTGGTGCCGATGCTGATGCGCCTGTTGGGTCAGCCGGTGGGCCTGCCCGTGTGGCTGGCGGTGGCGCTGGCGGCCATGGGGCTGTACTTTTTGAGCGTCAAGCCCGACGCCACCATCGCGCCGGGCGATTGGCTGCAGTTGGGCGGGGCCGGCTTGTGGGCCGTCCATGTGCTGCTGGTCGGCCATTGGGCGCGGCGCCACGACGCGATCCGCCTGTCCATCGTGCAGTATGCGGTCGCCGGGGCGCTGTCCTGGGTGGCGGCCCTGTGGCGGGACGAGGCGATCACCCCCGACGCCCTGACCGGCGCGGCGGGCGCCATCGCCTGGGGTGGCATTCTGTCGATCGGCATCGCCTATACGCTGCAGGTCGTGGCCCAGCGCACCGCCAAGGCGTCGCATGCCGCGGTCATCTACAGCAGCGAGGGCGTGTTTGCTGCCATCGGGGGCTGGTGGATCCTGGGTGAGGCGATCGGCTGGCGCGGATGGGGTGGCGCGACCCTGATCCTGGCCGGCATGCTGCTTGCGCAACTGGGCCGCCGATCCTAAGCGGCGCGGCCCCCCGCGCACGCCCGGCGTGGGCGCCTACATGCGAAAATGTGGGGTTTACGAACGTCCGTCACCCGAAAGATCGCCATGGAAGCCGAACGCCTCAACGCCCTTGCCAACCGCCTGCAGGACCTGACGCAGCGCGTCGCCGACTTGCGGAGGTTTCTTTGACTACGATGCCAAGGCGCTGAAGCTGTCGGAGGTCAACGCCGCGCTGGAGGACCCGGGCGTCTGGAACGACCCCAGGCGCGCGCAGGAGCTGGCCAAGGAGAAGAAGTCGCTCGAGGACGTGGTGCTGGTGCTGGACCGGCTGGCGCAAGAGCTGGCCGACAACACCGAGCTGTTCGAGATGTCGCGCGCCGAGGGCGACGAGGCGGGTCTGGAGACCATCGAGGCCGACGTCGAGCGCGTTGCACCAGAGGTCGAGAAGCTCGAATTCCGCCGCATGTTCAACAACCCGGCGGACCCCAACAACTGTTTCATCGACATCCAGGCCGGCGCCGGCGGCACCGAGGCCTGCGACTGGGCGCAGATGCTGCTGCGCCAGTACCTGCGCTACGCCGAGCGCAAGGGCTTCAAGGCCACGGTGGAGGACGAGCAGCCCGGCGACACCGCCGGCATCAAGAGCGCGACCATCAAGGTCGAGGGCGACTACGCCTTCGGCCTGCTGCGCACCGAGACCGGCGTGCACCGTCTGGTGCGCAAGTCGCCGTTCGACTCTTCCGGCGGGCGCCACACCTCGTTCGCCTCGGTGTTCGTCTATCCGGAGATCGACGACTCGATCGAGGTCGAGATCAACCCCGCCGACGTGCGCGTGGACACCTACCGCGCCAGTGGCGCTGGCGGCCAGCACATCAACAAAACCGACTCCGCGGTGCGCCTGACGCACCTGCCCACCGGCATCGTCGTCACCGCGCAGGACAGCCGCAGCCAGCACTCCAACCGCGACCTGGCGTGGCAGCGCCTGCGCTCCAAGCTGTACGAGCTGGAGATGCGCAAGCGCATGGAGACACAGCAGCAGCTGGAGGCCAGCAAGACCGACGTCGGCTGGGGCCATCAGATCCGCAGCTACGTGCTGGACCAGAGCCGCATCAAGGACCTGCGCACCAACGTCGAGGTGTCTAACACGCAGAAGGTGCTGGACGGCGATCTCGACGTCTTCATCGAAGCCTCGCTCAAGCAGGGCGTCTGACCCCCCTCCCCCATCAGGACCGCACCCATGACCGCCATGCGTGAAGGCACCCCCCGCATCGTGCGCCGCGAGGATTACGCGCCGCCCGCTTACTGGATCGACACCGTCGATCTGACCTTCGACCTCGACCCGGCCAAGACGCGCGTGCTCAACCGCATGCGCGTGCGCCGCAACCCGGACGTTGCCGCGCAGCCGCTGCGCCTGGACGGCGAGGAGCTCAACCTGGCGCGCGTGCTGGTCAACGGCCACGGCACCAGTTTCAAGATGGACGACAACCAGCTCGTGGTGGAGGCGCTGCCCGAAGGCCCCGAGCCGTTCGAGCTGGAGATCTTCACCACCTGCGCGCCGGAGAAGAACACCCAACTGATGGGCCTGTACGTCAGCCAGGGCACCTTCTTCACGCAGTGCGAGGCCGAGGGCTTCCGGCGCATCACCTACTTCCTCGACCGGCCCGACGTCATGGCCACCTACACCGTGACGCTGCGCGCCGACAAGAAGCGCTACCCGGTGCTGCTGTCCAACGGTAACCTGGTCGACAGCGGCGAGCTCGACGGCGGGCGCCACTACGCCAAGTGGGTCGATCCGCACCGCAAGCCGTGCTACCTGTTTGCGCTGGTGGCCGGTGACCTGGTCTGCCGCAGCCAGCCGATCGTCAGCCGCCACGGCACCGAGCACCTGCTGCAGATCTACGTGCGCCAGGCCGACCTGGACAAGACCGAGCACGCGATGCAGTCGCTGATGGCCGCCATCGCCTGGGACGAGACGCGCTTTGGCCTGCCGCTGGACCTGGAGCGCTTCATGATCGTGGCCACCAGCGACTTCAATATGGGCGCGATGGAAAACAAGGGCCTCAACATTTTCAACACGAAGTATGTGCTGGCCAACCCCGCCACCGCCACCGACACCGATTACGCCAACATCGAGTCGGTGGTCGCCCACGAATACTTCCATAACTGGACCGGCAACCGCGTCACCTGCCGCGACTGGTTCCAGCTGAGCCTCAAGGAAGGGCTGACGGTCTTTCGCGACCAGGAATTCAGCCAGGACATGGCCGGCAGCCCTTCGGCGCGCACCGTCAAGCGCATCGAAGACGTGCGCGTGCTGCGCACCGTGCAGTTCCCCGAAGACGCCGGCCCGATGGCGCACCCGGTGCGCCCCGACCAGTACGCCGAAATCAACAACTTCTACACCGTCACGGTGTACGAAAAGGGCGCCGAGGTCGTGCGGATGATGCAGACCCTGGTCGGCCGCGACGGCTTTGCCCGAGGCCTTAAGCTCTACTTCGAGCGCCACGACGGCCAGGCCGTCACCTGCGACGACTTTGCGCAGGCGATGGCGGATGCCAACCCCAACAGCGAACTGGCGCGCCTGCTGCCGCAGTTCAAGCGTTGGTACTCGCAGGCCGGCACGCCGCGCGTGCAGGCCCGCGGCCAGTACGACGCCGAGGCGCGCACCTACACGCTGACGCTGCGGCAGAGCTGCCCGCCGACGCCGGGCCAGCCGGTCAAGGAGCCATTCGTCATTCCGGTGGCGCTGGGCCTGCTGGACGCCCAGGGCCATGCGCTGCCGCACACCGAACGGCTGGTGGTGCTGCATGAGCCCGAGACCACCGTCGTCTTCGAGGGACTGCAGGCCGCGCCGGTGCCGTCGCTGCTGCGGGGTTTCAGCGCGCCGGTCATCCTGGAGCACGAGCTGACCGACGACGAGCTGCGCACGCTGCTGGCGCACGACACCGATCCGTTCAACCGCTGGGAAGCCGGCCAGCAGCTGGCGCTGCGCCGGGCGCTGGCGGCGGTGCGCGCCGTCGGCCCGGTGCACGATCCGCTCGATGCGCCGTTCCTGGAGGCGATGCGCGCCGTGCTGCGCCACCCGACGCTGGATGCGGCGTTCAAGGAGCTGGCGCTGACGCTGCCGGCCGAGACCTACATCGCCGAGCAGCTCGACACGGTCGACCCGCAGCGCATCCACGCGGTACGCGAAGCGATGCGCCACCAGCTCGCGCACGCGCTGCACGAGGACTGGATCTGGGCCTACGAGCAGCACAAGGACAACGGCGCCTACCGTCCCGATCCGGTCAGCGCCGGGCGGCGGGCGCTGGCCGGTCTGGCGCTGCACATGCTGTGCCTGGCCGCACGCGACAACGGCAACCCGGTCTGGCCGGGCAAGACCTACCAGCGCTTCAAGGACGCCACCAACATGACCGACCGCTACGCGGCACTCAGCGCCCTGGTGACGGCCGCTCACGAGCTGAGCGCGCGCGGGCTGGAGCAGTTCCACGCCCGCTTCCGCACCGAGGAGCTGGTGCTGGACAAGTGGTTCGCGCTGCAGGCCAGCGCACCGGACCGTGGGGGCGATGCGCTGCCGCGCGTGCAGGCGCTGCTGCAGCATCCGGATTTCCACCTGCGCAACCCCAACCGCGCGCGCAGCCTGATCCACACCTACTGCCACGCCAACCAGGCGGGCTTCCACCGCGCCGACGGCGCCGGCTACGCCTTCTGGCGCGATCGCGTGCTGGAAATCGACGCCTTCAACCCGCAGGTGGCGGCGCGCCTGGCGCGCGCGCTGGACCGCTGGAAGCAACTGGCCGAGCCATACCGCAGCGCCGCGCAGGCCGCGCTGCAGGCGGTGGCGGCGCACGAGCCGCTCAGCACCGACGTGCGCGAGGTCGTCACGCGCGCGCTGGCCGACTGATATTCTCACCCTTTTCCGCCCGGAGTCGCCACCATGTCCGAGTCCCGCATCTCGCTGACCCGCTACCTGATCGAGCAGCAGCGCGTGCACGGCGCCATCACGCCGGAGCTGCGGCTGCTGCTGGAGGTCGTCGCGCGCGCCTGCAAGCGCATCGCCATCGCCGTCGGCAAGGGGGCTCTGGGCGGCGTGCTTGGTTCGGCCGACACCGAAAACGTCCAGGGCGAAGTGCAGAAGAGGCTCGACGTCATCGCCAACGAGGTGCTGATCGAGGCCAACGAATGGGGCGGCCACCTAGCGGCGATGGCTTCGGAGGAGCTGGACGGCATCCACCCGATCCCCAACCGCTACCCGCAGGGCGAATACCTGCTGCTGTTCGACCCGCTGGATGGCTCCAGCAACATCGACTGCAACGTCAGCATCGGCACCATCTTCTCGGTGCTCAAGCGCCAGCACGACGACCCCACCGTCATCGAGCCGGTCAGCGAGGCCGACTTCCTGCAACCCGGGCGCCAGCAGGTCGCCGCCGGCTACTGCCTCTACGGCCCGCAGACGACGCTGGTGCTCACCGTCGGCAACGGTGTGGCGATGTTCACGCTCGACCGCGAACAGGGCGCCTGGGTGCTGACGCAGGACAAGGTGCGCATCCCCGAGGACACGCGCGAGTTCGCCATCAACATGAGCAACTGGCGCCACTGGGCCGCGCCGGTGCGCCGCTACATCGAGGAGTGCTTGGCTGGCGCGGAAGGCCCACGTGGCAAGGACTTCAACATGCGCTGGATCGCCTCGATGGTGGCCGACGTGCACCGCATCCTGTCGCGCGGCGGGGTGTTCCTGTACCCCTGGGACAAACGCGAGCCGAACAAGCCCGGCAAGCTGCGCCTGATGTACGAGGCCAACCCGATGGGCTGGGTCGTCGAGCAAGCCGGTGGCGCTGCCACCGACGGGCGCCGCCGCATCCTCGACATCGAGCCCAAGGGCCTGCACGACCGCGTGGCGGTGATCCTCGGCTCCAAGAATGAGATCGAGCGCGTGACGCGCTACCACCAGGAAGCGCAGACCGCCGAAACCCCGACGAACGCGCTATAATTTCCGTCTTGCGCGATACTGCCAGTCGCCGATTGGCCAGTCGCCATGCCGCAATAGCTCAGTTGGTAGAGCAACTGATTCGTAATCAGTAGGTCGGAGGTTCGACTCCTCTTTGCGGCACCAGCAACATCCATGACCAGCCCGCCTGCGAGCGGGCTTTTCGTTGCTGCAACCGGGCTGCCACGGCCCTGTCCCATCGTCCATGCCCCCCGCGCGACACCAGCGTCAGCGCGACGCTCACTGTCTACTGCCAGCCGGGCGCACGCCCGACACGGTTCGCCGGGCTGCACGGTGGGCAGCCGAAAATCCAGCTAGCCGCCCACCGGTGGACGGCGCGGCCAACAAGGCGCTGCTCGTGCCCTGACCCACCTCATACCCGGCCGGCTCCCCCCTCGAAGGCAGCCGCACCGCTGGGCCTTCCATCGAGAAAGCGGGCCACCACCGCCCGCACATGCCCCCGCCGCAGCCGCGCGTTGGCCAGCCGCGGCGGCTAGCGGTAGAGGATGCGCGCCAGCTCCAACCCCATGGCCATGCCGATCAGGATCTCGGCATCACGGGCCGCGCCGGGCCAGCGCCGCCCTTGGGTGGCGGCATGGCGGCGCAGCAGCGTGGCCACCGCGTCGATGGCCTGCTGCGGGCCGAGTCGCCAAATGCGCTGCAGATCGGCCTGCGGCTGCGGCAAGGCGGCAATGGCCTGCAGATAGGCCTGGTAGGCCGGCTGGGTAACGAAGGCGAGCATCGAATCGAGGAAGCGCTCCAGCACCTCGGCCAGCGCCGCCGCATCCGCCGGGACGGCATCCAGCGTGCCCAGCAGCGGCTGCGCCTCGCGCAGCACCAGCGCCTCCAGCAGCGCCTCGCGGTGCGGCCAGCGGCGGTACAGCGTGGCCTTGGACACGCCGCTGGCCCGCGCCACGGCCTCCATCGTCAAGGCCGCAGGCCTGCCGGCCAGCAGCAGCGCACGCCCGGCCGCCAGCATCAACTCGTCCTTGCGCACGTCGAGGGGGCGCCCCGGCGTGCCGCCACGCGCGCCATCCATCAGCAGGGTCATGGCACTTACTGTACGATGCCGTTCACATATTGCCAAGCCGCCCGGAGGTATGCCCCGTGAACGTTGCGCCCCTGCGTAAGGGCCCGATGGTCCTGTCGATGTCGATTGCGCTGCTGGCCGCCGGTTGTCAGCGGGCCGAGCAGCCCCGCACCGATGGCGCCCCAGCGGTGGTGGCCACTGCAGCGGTGGAGCCGTTGGCGTCGGCAGGGCTGGGGCTGTCCGGCACGGTACGCGCCCGGGTGGAAGCGCCACTGGCTTTCCAGGTCGGCGGGCGCATCGCCGCGCGGCGCGTGGACGCCGGCCAGACCGTGCAAGCCGGACAGGTGCTGTTCGAGCTCGACCCGTCTGACCTGGAGCAGGCCGCGCGCGCCGCCGAGGCCGACCTGGCCGCCGCCGAAGCCGCGCTGCGCACCGCCCAGGCGGACTTGGAGCGGGTGCGCACGCTCGCGGCGCAGGGCTTCGTCAGCGCGCAGGCCACCGACCGCGCGCAGCTGGCCGCGCGCGAAGCCGCCAGCCGCCGCGACGCCGCGCAGGCGCGGCTGGCGCAGGTGCGCAACGGCCGCGCCTATGCACAACTGCGTGCACCGGCTGCCGGCGTCGTCACCGAGGTCACCGGTCAGCCGGGTCAGGTCGTGGCGGCGGGCCAGCCGGTGGCCATGCTCGCGCAGGCCGGGGCACGCGAGGTGGAGGTGTTCTTCCCCGAGACCGTCACCCCGCCCGCGACCGGTCAGGCAAGGCTGCCGGACGGGCGTGTGGTGGCGCTCGCGCTGCGCGAGGCGGCCCCGATGGTGGACGCGCTGGCGCGCACGCGCCGCGCGCGCTACCGCGCCGACGGCCTGCCACCGGAGCTGCCTCTGGGCAGCGTGGTCACGACGCAGTTCGCGCTGCCGGGCCAGCCCACCCCTGCTGCCGGTGAGACCAGTGCCGTGGGCACCTGGCGCGTGCCGGTGGGCGCTCTGGATGAGCGCGCCGAGGGGCCGCGCATTTGGCGCGTGCGCGACGGCCGGCTTGAGGCGGTGCCGGTGCGCGTGCTGCGCGTCGATGACCGCCACGCCGTCGTGGCCGCGCCGCTGCAGGCCGGCGAGCGCGTCGTGGCGCTGGGCACGCACCTGCTGCAGCCGGGCATGGCGGTGCAGGAGCGCGCGCGATGAGCTTTCCGAACCTGTCGGCGCTGGCGGTGCGCGAGCGCGCCGTCACGCTCTTCTTCCTGATCCTGTCGGTGCTGGGCGGTCTGTACGCGTTTGCGACGCTGGGCCGCGCGGAAGACCCGGCCTTCACCGTGCGCGTGATGCAGGTCAACGTGGCCTGGCCTGGTGCCACACCGCAGCAGCTGCAGGAGCAGGTGGTGGATCGGCTGGAGAAAAAGATCCAGGAGGTCGAATTTCTCTACCGCATCGAGACCACGATCCGCCCCGGGCAGGCCACGCTGCAGGTGGAGTTCCACGACTACACGCCGCAGGCGCGCGTGCCGGAACTGTTCTACCAGGTGCGCAAGCGCATGTGGGACGCGCAGCGCGAGATGCCCGCTGGCGTGATCGGCCCGCTGGCCAACGACGACTTCGCCGACGTCTATTTCAGCCTGCTGGCGCTGACCGCGCCCAAGCTGCCGCACGATGAGCTGGTGCGCGAGGCCGAACGGCTGCGCGACGAGATCCAGCGCATCGAAGGCGTGCATAAGGCGCTGCTGCTGGGCGAGCGAACGCAACGCATGTACGTGGAATTCGACAACGCGCGGCTGGTCAATCTGGGCCTGGTGCCGCAGGCCATCTTCGAGGCCATCGACGCCAGCAACCGGCTGGTGCCCACCGGCCGGCTGGAGACCGACGGCCCGCGCCTGCACATCCGGCTCGACGCCGACCTCTCGGACGCCGAGGCGCTGGCGCAGCTGCCGATCCGCGCCGGCGGCAAGGTGATCCGCCTGGGCGACATCGCCACCATCCGCCGCGGCTACGAAGATCCGCCCGGCTACCTGGTGCGCGCGCGCGGGCAGGACGCGGTGCTGATCGGCGTTGTCATGAACAAAGGGGAAAACGGCTTGCAGCTCGGCGAGCGCCTGCACGCCTATCTGGAGCGCGAGAAGACCGAGCTGCCGCTGGGGCTGGAGCTGACGCAGCTGACCAACCAGGCCGACGCCATCGCCAAGGCGGTGGACCTGTTCCAAATCAAGCTTCTGGTGGCGGTGGCGGTGGTGATGGGCGTGAGCATGCTGGCCATCGGGCTACGGGCGGGCCTGATCGTCGGCATCGCGGTACCGGTGACGCTGGGCCTGAGCTTCGTGGTCTTCAAGGCCATAGGCATCAACCTGGACCGCATCACGCTGGGGGCGCTGATCATCTCGCTGGGCCTGCTGGTGGACGACGCCATCATCGCCGTGGAGATGATGCTGGTGAAAATGGAGGAAGGCTGGGACCGGGTGCGCGCCGCCGCCCACGCCTGGAACGTGACGGCCGCGCCGATGCTGTTCGGCACCCTGGTCACGGTGGCGGGCTTTCTGCCGATCGGCTTTGCGCGCTCGGGCGTGGGCGAATACGCCGGCAACATCTTCTGGGTCTTGGGAATCAGCCTGCTGGTGTCGTGGCTGGTGGCGGTGACGTTCACGCCGTATCTGGGCGTGAAGATGCTGCGCGACGTGCCGCCGGAGGCGCGCCACGGCCATGACCAGCTCTACCAGACCCCGGCGTACCGCCGGTTGCGGGCCGTCGTGGCCTGGTGCGTGACGCAGCGCAAGACCGTGGTGGCCGCCACCGTGGCGCTGCTGGTGCTGGCGGCGCTGGCCATGGCCAAGGTGGTGCCCAAGCAGTTCTTCCCCAGCAGCGACCGCACGGAGGTGCTGGTCAGCGTCTATTTGCCGCAGGGCACGAGCGTGCGCGTCACCGACCAGACCGTGCGCCGGCTGGAGGCGATCCTGGCGCCGATGCCGGAGGTCAAGACGCTGTCGGCCTATGTCGGGGCGGGCGCGCCGCGCTTTTTCATCTCCGCCAACCCGGAGCCGCCCAACCCGGCGTTTGGCAAGCTGATCGTCGTCGCGCACGACGAGGCGAGCCGAGACCGCATCATCGCCACGCTGGAAGACCACATCCAGCGCGGCGAGTTCGCCGAGGCGCGCGTGCGCGTGGCCCGGCTGCTCTACGGCCCGCCGGTGGCCTGGCCGGTGCAGTTCCGCGTCTTCGGCCCCGACCCGGTGGAGCTGCGCCGCGTCGCGCACCGCGTGCGCGAGGTGATGGCGGCCAACCCGCACGTGGTCGATGCGCACTTGGAGTGGGACGAACGGGTGCCGGTGCTGGCCCTGCGCGCCGACGCCGACCGGCTGCGGCTGCTGGGCCTCACGCCGCAGGACGTGGCGCAGCAGCTGCAGACGCTGCTCGACGGCGTGCCGGTGACGCAGCTGCGGCTGGGCAACCGCACGGTGGAGCTGACCGCGCGCGGCGCGGTGCTCGGCGCGCGGCCCGGCGCCGAGACGGTCGGGGCGCTCGAGCTGCTCAACCGCGACGGGCGCAAGGTGCCGCTGGCGCAGCTGGGCCAGCTGGAGGTGCGCTACGAGGAGCCGGTCATCAAGCGCTACAACCGCGAGCCGTTCGTGGCCGTGCAGGCCGAGGTGCGCGGCGCGCAGCCCAATGACGTCACCGCCGCCGTCTGGAAGGCGCTCGAGCCGCTGCGCGCCGAACTCCCGCCGGGCTACCGCGTGGCCATCGGCGGCTCGGTGGAGCAGTCCGAGAAGGCCAACCTCTCGATCCAGAAGCTGCAGCCGCTGATGGTGGCGGCGATGCTCATCTTCATCATGCTGCAGATGCGCTCGTTCGCCGGCACCTTCATGGTCGTGGCCACCGCACCGCTGGGGCTGATCGGCGCGGTGCTGGTACTGCTGGTGTTCTGGCAGCCGTTCGGCTTCGTGGCGCTGCTGGGCCTGACGGGCCTGGCGGGCATCCTGATGCGCAACACGCTGATCCTGACGCAGCAGGTGGCCGACAACTTCGAAGCCAGCATGGCCGCCTTCGACGCCGTGGTGGAAGCGGCGGTGCAGCGCGCCCGTCCGGTGGTGCTCACCGCCCTGGCCGCGGTGCTGGCTTTCGTGCCGCTGACCCACGACCGCTTCTGGGGGCCGCTGGCCTATGTGCTGATCGGCGGTGTGGCCGTCGGCACGGCCATCACCCTGCTGTTCGTGCCGGCGCTGTACGCGCTGTGGTTCCGCATCCGGCCGGCGGCGGGTTGAACCCGCCACCACTTTGGAGGGCCGTCCCCCTTCATGTTGTGGCCAGAGCGGCGAACAGTTGATCGAGCTGTGGGTTGCTGGTGACCAGCAGCAGCTTCTTGATCGTGGTGGCCTGGTTGATCTCCAGGCGCGCGAAATGCTCGCCACCGGCAGAGGATTGCTTGCGGATCAGCTGGATGCGCCCGAACAGCGCACCGCGCTTTTCCGCAAACTTCGCCAGCCCGACGGCTTTCTCGAAGTTGTCGCTGCGGCTCGGGTCGTGGGGTTCCAGAATGTCGATGACAAAGTCATTGCCGACTTTGCGCACCACAACCAGATCCGGGAACATCGGGCGCACGTCACCCCCCGTCTCATACGGGATTTCCAGCGACCACGGCTTCTTGGGCAGGTTACGCAGCCAGCCCACCACTTCGGGCTTGGCAAGCTCCTCACGCAGCACATCGGCTTCCCAGGGGCCGAGTTCGGCGCGGAACTGGCCGTTGCTCTCCACGTAAAGGTGGCGGTCCCAGAGCGGCTCCGCCGTAGAGCGCTTGAAGTCGATGGATGCAGGCAGCCGCCATGGGATTTCGTTGGGCTTGGCCGTCGCCAGCCGCAGCTTCTCGTAATTGACGCGCCGCTGCTCCTTGAGTTGGTAGATGGCCTTCTTGTGCTGGTCGTAAAGACCATCGAAGGCAGCCTCTGCTAACGATTCGAGAATAGCCATTTCTGCCGCGTTGCGAGCCAGAACGATGGCTTCGACCTTCACATCCAGCGCATCGCGATCCGCGTGGGCGCGCCAATACTCCATCTGCAAACCGTGGCTGAAGGCGCGCCCAGCCTCTTCGAACAGACGGTCGATATCCACATCGGATGCATCGACGGCATATTGGGTTGGCTCGGGCTCTGCCACACCAGTGCCGTTATTGACAGCCAAGGTCCGCAGACCCACCTGCGTGATCGCCTTAGCCGCAGCATCGAACTGGCCTCTTGCCTTGATCGCTGCAATGCGCTGCCCCATCCACTCGACAATCTGCTGCTTGGCCCGGCCCCAGGCTTCGTCATCAATCTCATCGATGGTCAGGCTGCGTGAGATGGCCATATACCGGCGCAGTGGGCTCTGTGCCCGAGCGGCGTTCACGCGGTAGGTGATCAATTCGTCAAGCGCCGCAAAGATGGACTCGCAGCCCTCGCGCCGCTTGAGCACCACCAGATGGCGGCTGGAGCCCGTCTCGGCAGGCGGCACCTCTTCCGCGTTGTGCAGCGAGGCCACCACGCTTTCCACGGCACCCGTATCGAAGTACGGCAAGAACGAATGCACATCGTTGAGCGCCGCATCCTTTTCGATGCGGCGTGCCAGCGGCGTGCGCACCATCCGGCCCAGCAACTGGGCGATGTAGGTATGGTCCTCCGCACGGCGGAACGACATCATCACTTCGGCGCGCGGGCAATCCCAGCCGGTGGACAGGCTGGTCTTGAAGAACACCACACCGATGTTTTTGTCCGCATCAATCCGCGAGGCTTCGACCTTGCGCACCCGGCGGCCGCCCACGTCCAGGTCGCCCGTATCGTGCATCGCGTGGGCGACCTCACCTTCGTTAAGGCGACGACCAATGGCGCTCTCGATCACGGTCAACGCTGCACCGAGGTCGGTCTTGGTCAGTTGCCGGTCTGAGCCATTTTCGACTTGAACCACCAACACCGGCCAGACGGTTGGCTCTTTTTCCTCTTGGCAGTAGGCGCCCCAGGCGGCCGTCATCTGCCCCCAACGCCGAGCCGCTTCTTCCAAAAGCGCCATCTCAGCCGTGGTGGTGGCTTCAGGGTGATGAATCAGGATGCGGTCTTTCAGCAGGCCGGACCTGCGCACCTCCTCAGCCGGCACGGCCACCTTGTGCGTGGTCACGGTGTGCTCGGCATTCGCAATCAAATCCAGGAATCGTTTCGGCGTGGCCGACACCCCAATCACCATCGGCATTTTGACCAAGCCGACCTCGGGGCAGCCCAGCAAGAAGCGCTGCATCAAGGTCTGCGCAGCCTGCGCCCCCTTGCCCGAAGTCATGCCGCGGTGCGCCTCGTCGATCACCACATAAAAGCGGTCGGGAATGGCGCGCGCAGTGTTGGTCAGCGTTTCCCAGATCAGATGCTGCCGTCCGTCGCCACGATTGGTCAGCGGCTGATTGACGGCCAGCTTCTGCGTGTTGATGAAATAGATGCGCCCGCCTGCCAGCCGGGGCGCGTCGAAATGCGCATCGATGGTGATGAGCTGGTTGACCCGGTACACCTTGTCCGATTTGCTCTCGATCTTGAGCTTGGTCTGCTCGTTGAGCTCGGGCATGTCCGACACCCACAAGATCACGGCATCGGGTTGCGGCACCCAATCGAGCGGCCAAGCAAGTTGATCATCGGGCTCATCCAGAATCGCCTCGAACAGCGCCGTCATCATGATGGTCTTGCCGCTGCCCGTGGCGGCCGAAAAGGCCACGACTTGCTGGTTATCCGGCGACACGCTCTTGCGGGCGCTCACCAAGGCATCGCGCAGTTTGCCCAGCGCGTCTTTCTGAAAATCGAACAGCGTGACCTTCATGCCCGCGCTCCCTGGGTATCGGTGTGACCGGCAGCGCGGTCCTGATTCTTGTTGATCATGAAATTGAGCAGGTAATCGCGGTACAACTGCACCACCGCCAAGCCGGGGTTGGCCTTGCCCGCCACCTCGCGCACGTCCTGCGCCATGGTCTTGAAGGACTCGTCCGCATCGGTGACGATGAACACGTGTGACAATCCAGCGCGGCCCTCCAGCGACTTCAGCAAGCGGCCCATGCGGGTTTCATCCAGCAGCACCACGAAATTGCTGCCCTCCGGCGCAAACAGCACCGGCTCCGGCTCGCCGCGTTTCAATTCGGGCCGCGGCCCCACGGCGCCCGCCTTCAGCCACAGCAGCGGCAG